>JALOAB010000024.1 GCA_023229045.1 Fidelibacterota bacterium | reverse complement strand
ATAGTCGAGCAGATGTTCATAAACCAGAGCTGTAGCCAGGTAATAGTCGCTGAAATCCGGATTAGCTCCGGGGTGGCGCGCAATCTGGTTTTTATAATTGTGAGTCAGATCGGGTAAAATCTTTTGCAGTTGATCTTTTGTAATACAGACAGTTTTTATATTATCGCCATCACTTGAGTCATTGATTAGGCTGGCAAGCGCCATACCCGTATCGCTGAAAGTCAGAATTTGTTTGGGTAAACGATACCATTGCAGGCGATCGAATTCGGCGCTCAGGTGGTCACGTAATGCGATTATCTCGGCTGGTTCGGGTGGATCGTTTTTAAGGAAATCGTTGGTTAGTAGAATGATTCCACACGGCAAATTAAAAATAAATTCAGGTTGATTCTCTCTGATCTTAATAAAGCGCAGGTGGGCTTCACTAACCTGTACCACCAGAGACTCTGACGACAAATCCTTTAATTGATATCGCATCGATTCAAATTCCGTTAAGAAATCCCGGATTTCGATTGGCGGCAACCCGAGTTTTCTCAGAAAAAGGCGCAGGAAAACCAGGATTTCAGCATCAGCCAGATCGGCGGAAAAGGTGATTTGAGGCGACTGGGCTTGATATTTTTCAATAATTGCTAAAAATTCGTTGAGCACTTTTTCGACTTTTACTGAGTCATTCGAATCGTCTAAATTTCGCCGATGCTCCCGCTGTAAAAGATGCAGGGCGACTGTGCGGTGCAGGAGGGGCATCGAAGGCGTCGCGCTTTCCGTAATGATAAGGTGTACATAAATCGGTCCAAAGTGAATCAGGGCTTTTTTCATAGAGCGGGGTCCCTTTGAAAATTTGCAATATGACTGAGGTAGTGCGACCGGAATAGCGGTTTGCGCCCGAACTCAGCCTGAAAGAGATCAGCCTTTTTCACGGCGGCCGCGATTTCGTTACGCAATTCGCCATAATGGTAAACGTCAAAAGTGACTTTGTGATAGTCAATAATGGTTTTTATATCGCGGACCAGCCTGCGGTGACTGCGATCGAGTCCGTCGGCGATTCTTAGCAAAGCCGCCAGTTTGCGGACAATTGACCGGGAGTCCGGATCGAGTTCGGCATAATGACGATGTCTCTCCGCGGGTAACGACTTGCGATGATAGCGGGCGACATTAGCGACGATGCCAGTTTCTTCGGGATTGAATCCCGGAATATTTTCCTCCAATATAATGCGCAGGCTGTTTTTGTGGTGACCGTCATTATTCTGCCGGGCATAACCAACATCGTGCAGAAGTGCGGCGGCTTCCAGCAAAGGTCGTTCGGTTGTGGACAAAGCGTGCAACGCGGTCAGTTCATCGAACAGGATCAGGGATAATTTCGCAACCTGGTCGGAGTGAAACGGTTCCGGATCGTATTTCAGTTGCAGGTTTTTTACGATATTTAATCGCTCAGAAGGGTGCATGGTTTTTATTCAATATCTTCAGACCGGATTTCTAAGTAATTCATAAAACCTCAAAGCGTAATCCAGATTAACAATAAGCAAAATTCTTAATGAAAGGCAAGTAAATTTTTAAACTGAATGCCGCATGCCAACAAATCATAATGGTTTTGTATATTTAACATGAAATGGATATAGCGAAAAAATCGAATATATCTATCCGCATAAAAATAATCTGCGGCGACCTTACCCGTGAAAGTTGCGACGCAATCGTCAATGCCGCCAATCACTCACTCATGGGAGGTGGTGGTGTCGACGGTGCGATACATCGCGCCGCCGGATCGGGTCTCTTAGAAGAATGTCGCAAGATTAGAAATACGCTATATCCCAACGGACTGCCGACCGGCGAGGCGGTTTTGACGGGTGGATACGACTTGCCGGCGCGCTTTGTCATCCATACTGTCGGACCGGTGTGGCGCGGCGGTCGATCCGGTGAGGCGCAGTTTTTAGCCGCCTGTTACCGCAATGTTTTACGCATTGCCGCCAAGCATAAATTCACCTTCATCGCCATTCCGGCTATCAGCACCGGCGCCTACGGCTATCCGCTCGAACCGGCGGCTGACATAGCGCTCGACGTAATCCATCGGCATCTGGCGGAAAATGGATATCCGCGGATCGTACGATTAGTCGTGATTGGTGATAATTTTGCAATTTATCAGAAGCGGCTGGCAAGGCTGATTTCACAATTTAGTTAGTAAGATTTAAGCCAGTGATGATAAAATCGTGGTTGTATCCCGATTATTTTTTTTGTAATCTTTAGCGCTTAACGACAGGAGAATATAATCATGTTGCCCGCAGTCAATCCGACTAAAACATCCGCCTGGCAGAAACTGCTGAAACATTACCCGCGAATCCAGAAAACTATCTTGAAAACTCTTTTTGCCGAAGACGCAAAGCGCTTCAGCTGTTTTTCAATCCGGCTGGTTTTGGATGAAGATGCGCGCGATGAAATATTGCTGGATTACAGCAAAAACCTGATCACGCCAGAAACAAAAAGACTCCTGCTCGATCTGGCGCACGAATGCAAAGTCGCCCAGGCCATTGAACAAATGTTTAATGGCGAGGCGATTAACGCAACCGAGAATCGGGCTGTTTTACATACCGCCCTGCGCCATCCGGATGCGACGCCGGTTTATGTTGATGGCAAAAACGTTATGCCAGGTATCCAGATCGTGCTTGCGCAGATGCGAACTTTCTGTACCAAGGTGCAACGCGGTGAATGGCGCGGCTGTACCGGTCAACCGATCACAGATATTGTCAATATCGGTATTGGCGGCAGTGATCTCGGTCCGGCGATGGTGACCGAAGCCTTGAAACCGTATCAGGTTCCGAATCTTAAATTACATTTCGTCTCGAATGTCGATGGAACGGATATTGCCGAAACTCTTAAAAATTTGAACCCGGCGACGACACTTTTTATAGTGGCATCCAAGACTTTCACGACACAGGAGACGATGACCAATGCCCGTACCGCGCGCAATTGGTTTTTGGCGACCGCGCGGGATGCGCAATTAATCAAGTCACATTTCGTAGCGGTTTCGACCAATCTCCAGAAAGTCACCGAATTCGGAATTGATCCCGCTAATATGTTCGTTTTCTGGGATTGGGTTGGCGGACGCTATTCGCTCTGGTCGGCGATCGGTTTGTCGATTGCCCTGGCAATTGGTTTTGAGAATTTCGAACAGTTGCTGGCAGGAGCGCATGCCATGGATCGTCATTTCCGCGCGACTCCGCTTGAAGAAAATATACCCGTGATTCTGGCTTTGCTGGGCATCTGGTACAACAATTTCTGGGGTGCAGAAACCTGGGCTGTTTTACCATATGATCAATATTTACGACGCCTGCCGGCTTATTTACAGCAGGCTGATATGGAAAGCAACGGCAAGCGCGTGGACCGTAACGGTGAAGTCGTTACTTATCAAACCGGACCGATCGTGTGGGGCGAACCGGGCACGAACGGACAACACGCCTTTTATCAGTTGATTCATCAGGGGACGAAATTGATCCCGTGCGATTTTTTAGCGCCGGTGATTGCGCAAAATCCAATCGGGGAACATCACCGCATTCTGCTATCCAATTTCCTTGCCCAGACTGAAGCCCTGATGAATGGCAAAAGTGAGGAAGAAATTGCCCGGGAATTGAAAGCCGGTGGATTGAGTGAGACGGAAATCCGCCGCGAGTTACCGTTCCGGGTTTTTCCGGGCAATAAGCCAAGCAATTCAATCCTTTATAAAAAATTAACACCGCGTACGCTGGGCGCCCTGATCGCCATGTACGAGCATAAGATTTTTGTGCAGGGAGTTATCTGGAATATTTTCAGCTTCGACCAGTGGGGAGTCGAACTCGGCAAGCAATTAGCCAATAAAATTTTAGCGGAGCTGAATGCGGCGGAACAGGTCAGTTCGCACGATTCCTCGACAAATGGCTTGATCAACTACTATAAACAACAGATGGACGAAAAATGATTGACTGGTTCAAAAACCTTAATCCGGTGATTCAGGCGCTTCTGGCGACCTGTTTCACCTGGGGCATGACATCCGCCGGCGCGGCGGTTGTATTTGTATTCAAAACTATTAACCGGCGGATTTTGGACGGCATGCTGGGATTTGCGGCCGGGATCATGATAGCGGCCAGTTTCTGGTCGCTGTTAGCGCCAGCGATCGAGATGACTGAGCAAGCTGGTGGAATTCCCTGGATTCCGGCGGTTATCGGTTTTTTAATTGGCGGAGCATTTCTGCGTCTCGTGGATATGCTGTTGCCCCATTTGCATATCGGATTTCCCGACAGTAGTGCGGAAGGGATCAAGACCCAATGGCAGAGAAGCGTTCTGCTGGTGCTCGCCATTACCCTGCATAATTTTCCGGAGGGTTTGGCGGTGGGAGTAGCTTTTGGAGCGTTGGGGGCAAATCTGCCCACGGCGACCCTGGCGGGCGCCGTCGCGCTGGCGATTGGAATCGGAATTCAAAATTTTCCGGAAGGAATGGCGGTTTCAGTGCCTTTGCGACGTGAGGGTTTGTCCCGGTTTAAATGTTTTTGGTACGGACAGATGTCGGGGGTCGTTGAACCCCTGGCCGGAGTGCTGGGCGCCGCGGCGGTAATACTGATGAAGCCGATTCTGCCCTACGCGCTGTCATTTGCCGCCGGTGCAATGATCTATGTTGTCGTTGAGGAATTGATCCCGGAGTCTCAATTGGAATCCAACAGCGATGTAGCTACCACCGGCGCTATGCTGGGATTTGCGGTAATGATGTTATTGGATGTGGCTTTAGGATGAAAACCAGGCTGTCTGCTCGGCAACAAGCAACGAAGCGATTGCAGGAAATTCCCGGCGTCGGTCCGTCGCTTGCCGCAGACCTGTACGGTATTGGAATCAGGGCTGTCAAAGACCTGCGAGGCGCTGACCCGCAAGAACTTTATGCCCGCATTTGCCGAAAACAAGGTTGTTTGATAGACCGTTGCCTACTGTATGTCATGCGTTGCGCCGTCTATTATGCCACGGAACCGGAACCGGAGCCGGAATTACTGAAATGGTGGAATTGGAAGGATTCTGCGTGTTAGCGTTCTACTCGCTCAAATCCCGATTGCGTATTAGTCAACCGAAAGAATTGTAGATTAAAATTTTATGTGCGCCCCATCCGGGCGGCTTTTTCCCGGATTTGTGGAATAGCCGACGTCATAATGTCTCTGACATCGGCGTAACGGTAAGTTCTTTTCTCGAAAGGGCGCGTTTCTAGAGCTTTAAGGAAGCGACTCCTGAATTCCTCGAAATAGGAGCCATAGATATGATAACTATCGGACTGGTGAACGTAGCGACCGAGACGAATTTCGTGTCCGCTTAATCGTGTGATCCGGGCGGCAATTTCTACCTGTAGTTGGGTCAGCGCGAACATATTCATAAAGGCGGCTTTGTAGGCGTCGTTCGAACGAAAGCGGATATTGGTATTAAGAATGTAGGTACGGTCATCGCCTTTGAGTAAGCGACACCAGATACTTTGCAGGCAGGCCGGGTCGTAACAGTCATTATCCTCCCAAACTTTCCAGGTAATAGCCTGCGCCCGGCGGGTGTGGGGTACTTTAGCTAATTTTTCGGCAATGATGGCAATCTGGTCATAGAATTTCTCCGAATCGGGTAGCTGATATTTAAAAAGTCGCTGATGATAGGTGTATTCCCAGCGCGAATCGGTGGGATCGCCTGCCTGGCGTACGCAGTGATCTTTGATACCTTCCAGAACCTCCAGGACGTATTCCTGTAAATCCTCCAATCCACCCGGAAAATCGCGGTGGATCATCGGTTCGGCGAGCGGCTCTTGCACCACAATCGTCATGGTGGAGTCTTTGCTGGGCGGATCGTCCGGCTTGTCATATTCAGTCTTAATGTCGCAACCATGACGGTACAATTCAATCAGCGAATTTTCCCAGGCTTCCGCCAGTGATTTGCCGGTTACCATGAGAACGGGGATATTACCATTCATAGAACTGTTACCCTATTTTGTACAGTTATTCATTTCGTGATATTTAGAAAAACCGCTCAAAATATAAAGAAAAAATTACAGATATCATATCCGCGCTATGACTTTGTTTATGGCATGATTGCCAGTGTAAAAAGGAAGATGTTGGTCGAGCGCGTAAGCGCCGATATCAGGGTTTCGGTAAGGAATAGGGTTGTTCTAGGTATTGCTCGGCCAGACCGATAGCGGCCGAACGATTATTGAGACTAATGACTTTCCGATAACAGGTAATTGCTTCCGATCGGTGATTTTGCAGGTCGTAAACCTTACCGAGTCGCAAGAGAGCATTTCCCAGATCATAATCGAGTTCATAGTCATAACTGCGGATAAATTCCTTCAAGTGCAATTCGGCTTCAGCCAGCTGACCCGCCAAGAGAGCCATGCCGCCTTCCAGCAGATGCAATTTGATTTGATATTCTTTTCCGGTACTGGGTTTTAAGGTTGGCAGGAGCGCCTGAGTGCGTTTGATATAATTGCGGGCTAGTTCCAGCCGGCCGGCCTCGATCAAAGCGTCGGCCGTCAGGGCGGCATAGTAAGGATTTTTGGGGAATTCGTCGGCCAGTTCGCGGGCGTATTCGTAAGCCCGGTCATATTCCTGTTCAAAATAAAGATAGAGATAAGCCATCAAAGCCCGGGCTTCAAATCGACCATAATTACCATAATCGGCGTCGGCTTTGATACTTTGCAGACCTTCACTGCGCGAGCCGGATTCGCGCATTATCCAGCTGGCAATCTGCATATAGGGCGCTGATATACCGACGTAGTAGTTGAAAAGCGCCACCGGCAAATGGAAATCAGGTTCGTCCGGGCAAAGTTTTTCGGCTTTTTTAATGTGTTTAATGGCGCTGAAACCACTGGTCAGAACGCCCAGGTAATTTTTCTCCGCCAGCTGGATGCGAGCCCTCAAACCCATGACCGTTCCATAGAAAAACAAATATTCGGGGCGTTCCGGATGTTGTTTAATTTGCTCAGTATAGAGCACCAAAGCCTTGTCAATATCAGCGAGAAATTGCTGGTTACGTTTGTGATAGCCGATGTATTCTTCGCTTTGATAATAGCGGACGGCCAGCACGCCCAGCGGACCCATTGGATGAAACGGATTTCCGTTCAATACTTCGCGGAATAGTTCGTCGGACTTTTCGTATTCCATGTTGTACATGGCTTTTAAGGCCAGCTGAACTTTCTGCTCCTGCTGTTCGAAGTCGTCAGCATTCAGTATAGATATGCCCACTAATAAGGTGATAAGAAGGATTTTATATGGACTCATAGAATCAAGATCTAATTTCAGAATTGCATCAAAATGTATTTAATTGACTATTAATAAAAAAGCCCCGCGCAGGGGCTCTTTTGGATATTTGCTAAAGAAATCACTCAACAAAGTCGGCGTCCATGAAATCTTCGAGATTGAAGCGCCCTTCTTTTTCGAGTTCGCGTAACTTTTCGACGATTTTTTTCTGGGCGGTTTCGACTTTGCGACGAGGCTGTGGTCCTTCCAGCAATTTGATTTCGTCCTCGAGGATGATCTGGGTACGCTGTGGTAGAGAGTTCATGAACAGATCGAGGACTTCTTCGGGTTGTCCTTTCAGGGCATAGGCGACTTCGGAAGCCTCGACCGATTTCAATACTTCGGCCAGGATATTTTGGGGTAGTTTAGGAATGTCTTCGAAGGTGAAATAGTAGCGTTTAATCTGTTCGACCAGTTCCGGGGCTTCTTTGGCCAGATGTTCCATGAAGCGTTTTTCATCTTTAGGACGCATCGCGCTTAGAATACCAGCCAGATCCTGACCGCCGCCGCGTTTGAATTCCGAAGCGCGCGGAATGAAAGCCGATTTTTCCTTAAGAGTATTGGCGATATTGACGACTCCTTCGAGTGGGATCTCAGTCAGATGTCCCATTTCGGTCATCACTTTAGGTTGCACGATCGGGTCAAGTTTTTGAAGTACGTTAACCTGGCGGTCGACCGGTAACTGGGCGATGGTCAGAGCCATGATTACCGGCGACTCGCTGGATATCAGATAGGTAATTTGTTCATCCGTCAGGTTCTGCATGAACTCGAACGGTTTTTTAGTTTCTTCCTGAGCCGGTGTGAATTTTTCGGAGACAAAGCTGAAGTAGAACTCTTCGAGTACGGCTTTTTTAACTTCAAAGGGAATGTTGGTAATTTTGGACATATTTTCGCGGATTTTTTGTAATTGACTGCGGTTTATCCCCTTGAAAAGTTGTACGGACAGATCGGCTCCCAGAGCTTTGAACAGAATGGTAGCCTTGTCGATTCCGCTAAGATTTTTGGTGTCTATCATACTTGAACTCCTTTAACTCTCGGTTTCGGATTCGCTGGATTGAGTCTCCTGACTCATCCAGGCGTTGATGATCCGCGAAGCCGTATCGGGTTGACCGACCGTCATTGAGATTACGGATTGCCGCATACCTTTTATTTCTTCTTTTTGAGCTTCAAAGTCAACGGGTGGTGTAGTTGGAGCCGCGGGCTGAGGAGGCGCGGACGGTGGCGTCGGGACGGACGATTCGACCGGTGGCGCAGGCCGAACTACCGGCGGTGCAGGCGGCGGTGTCGCGGGTTGCGGTTTGACTATCTCTTCTGGCTGACGACTTAAGATAGGCTGAGATGGACGCGGACCCATTGGGATTTTCGAGCCGTATCCCCATTCCAGTTCCTGTCTTCTAACCTGTTTGCGATGATTGACAAGCACAACGATCAAGAGCGCCAGAAAAAGGACTGCGGCGGCGATAATCGCATACCACATCCCGTAGTTGCGCACGCCGAACATACTGGGCGGGGTAGTCTCGAGAGAGCCGAGTTCCAGTTCCTGCAGGCGACGGTTGCTTTGTCTTAACTGTGCCAGCACATTAGCTAGTTCGGTTTCACGGACGGTAGCCTGCCGTTCGGTTACCTGGCGTTGATCGTCACTGATCTGGGGGGCTTGTAATTGGGCTTGTAATTCGGCGATCTGCTTTTTCAGTTCGTCGATTTTCAAAGAATCACGGGTTATCATTTGGCGCTCGAGACGTTTCTGCTGTTCGAGGCGGGCGTTATATTCGGATGCTGATTGACGTTTTTCGATATCATCAATTTTTTCGGCGATATTTTTCAAAATAATAGTTTCGGTGGCATCTTTGCCAGGAGCCTTTTTAAAATTAGCCGTCATAATGCTGATGACATCGCCGCGGACGCGGTCATAATGGGCGGCGACCGCCACAATCTGGCGTACATTTTCAATGATTTCTGGTGAGACACCATCTTCGAGGACGACGCTGATTTCCTGACGCTTCACGATTGGTACTGTGATAGTGCTGGAGGTCTTCGGCGTTGTGCTTGCCGGCTGGGTCGTTTTTTCGGGTGAAGCCTGGGGCAATGCACTGAGTTGTGTCTGCGATGGGGTTTGTTCTTGAGGTTGAATTACCGAAGGCGGCACTTCGAAACCAGGGAGTGGCAGAGATAGCTCGGATGTTGTTCCAGGAGCCTGCTGAGGAGTGGTAGTCGTTGCCGTAGGCTCTTCGGGAACGGTCTCAGCCGCCGGACTGGTCTGCTCGACTGGAGCAAAATCGATCTCGGCTTTGACATCTACGACAAATTTAACGTCGTCAAGCAATTTTTCGAGCGCATCGGCGATCCGATCTTTGACGCTATTTTCAAGCGCCATTTTCTGCGATAGATATGATAGTTGATTGCTCTGCGCAATTAACAGAGTAAATGCACCCAGGCATAAGACCGCAATTAACTGTTTTACTTTATAGTGTGACATAGCACTATCCCCTTTTTTAACCAATGGTTAAGAAAATTATTTCAACTCGGCGATTTTGTGATCGTTGTTCTTCGGTTTGATTAGCCTCTTCAATAGTTCGACCGGTAGCCCGCGGGCGTGTTTCGGCGTAGCCAATCGCCCGGAAACGGTCGGCGGGCAAGTTAAGCGCGATAAAGTAGCGTACGACCTGAGCCGAGCGAGCGGCGGAAAGCTCCCAGTTGGAAGGGTATAGATCCGATCTGATGGGTATGCTATCGGTATGTCCTTCAACTGCGATTGGGAATTTGGATTGTGTAATCATTGGTGCAAATTTATTCAAAATTGGAAATATTCGCGAATCCAGATCGGCTTTCCCGGAGGCGAAGGAAATCGCACTCGGAATTTTAACGGATACGCCGCGCGTACTGGCTTCGACTTCGATGACGCCTTTTAATTGTTCCTGTTCGATAACAGTGGTGACCTTGTCATAAATTTCCTTCATGGTAAAGGTCTGACTGGCTTTTTTCTGAGTACCGCCCAGAGCCTTGCCAACCGAATCGCCCAATTGTTCGAGCTTGACCGGATCAATGGATGAGATCGAAAACATCAGCACGAAGAAAGTCATCAGCAGGGTCATCATATCGGAATAGGTGACCAGCCAGGGTTCATCGTCGCCGGCTTCCTGTTTACTGAAAATTTTGCGCCTTGGAGAGATTTCTTCAGCCATCGTTTATTTGGTCTCTTCGGGTTTTTTCCAGTCGCGTGGTCGCAGGAAAGAGTTCAATTTTTCACGCACGATCAAAGGGTGCTTGCGGGCGTGAATCAGTAACACTCCTTCGATCAGCATCGTTTGCAATATATTTTGTCTTTCGATACGAGTTTCAAATTTTACCGCCATCGGATTAAAAATTAAGTTAGCCATAATGGAACCATAAAAGGTGGTAATAATGGCGGCGCCCATGCCCTTACCGAGCACTTCCATCGGGTCGGCGCCGGCGGAACTGATTTGCGCCATTCCATAAAGCATTACCACCAGACCGATCAGGGTCCCGATCATACCAAAAGCCGGCGAGTACTTGCCCATTGTTCGCAGGACGTTGGCTTCGCCTCTTTCACGGAGCGCCCGATTTTCGATGCGGGTTTCCAGAATATCACGAATCTCCTGCGGATTATAACCGTCAACGACCATCTGGAGACCATCTCGCAAAAAAGGGCTTTTAACGGTGCCGAGGGCTTTTTCCAGCTCCTGAATGCTTTTACGGGCGACCGGAGCGAGTTCGACAATCATTTCGACTTCGTCGGTCATTTTGACTCTTTCCTTTTTGAATACGGCCATAATCGAGCCGATCAAACTCAGGACTTCCTTGAAAGAGAAACTGATCATCGTCGAAGCGAACGAACCACCGATGACGATCATAACGCTTGGAAAGCTCCAGAACATCTTGAAATCCTGGGTCAATCCCAGGATACCCATCACGATCAGGGCGGCTCCTGCAATTAATCCAAATAGAGTGGCAATATCCATATCGTATCCTTTTACTCCTTTTGTTCTCCGCCGACACTACGCAATCGATTTTCACTCATGGCGCGCAGAATATTGCGCACATCTTCGTACTCAGGATCAATTTTTAAGGCCAGATTCCAGTTGATCGAGGCGCGCTCAGTGTCGCCCAGTTTGTAATAGATTGAACCGCGTCGGGCATAAGCCAAAGCCAGATTGGGATTCAATTCGATAGCGGCTTCGACTTCCTTCAAGGCTTCACGGTATTCTCCGGCATAGAAGTAACGTAGTGAATTCGACAGATACTTCAACGCCAGGTTGATATTTCGCTCCATAGCGTACTTGGCTAATTTAACTGAACGCACGGAGTCTTCGAGTACGGCATTTTTTTGTTTGAGCTGGGTAACCTGACTGGTTAAATGCTTAATCTCAGATTCATAAACCCGCAGTGAGTCGCGTAATTTAGCGATTTCGAAATCGGCGGCTTTCAGAGTTGAGTCCAATTTAGCCGCAAATTCTTCTTCCATATCCAGGATAGCCTTCGAATCGGCGTCGACCATTCCCTCCAGGGTGCGTCTTCGACCACTCTCCGGCTTGAGGCGTGGAATCGTAAAATCCAGGCCAAAACTGAGGCTGGGGTGTTTATTTTTAGCCGTTTTACTAAAACTCTTGCTCCCGAAATTATAGAGATAAACCGCATTGTTGATACCGAGATTGAGGTTATAATCTTTGGTCAATGGAATACGGGTTCCGATATTCAGACCGCCTCCGTCGAATTCCCCGATGAAATCGATACCGCCTTTATCTTTCAGAATATTGGTATGGATGAGAATTCCGGCAAAGACGCCGGCACTGGTAGTGGAGTCTTCGCCGAACGCGGCGGCTAACCCGCCGGTTCCGAAGCCCATATAGGTGAAAAGATTGTTATTTGGGAATTGTTTTTCATTACTTAACACGGCAAAAAGTGAAAGGGTTTTGGTGTCAATATTCAGGTTTTTTTCGCCCTGTCTGATCACCAGATCGTGAATACCGGCCGCAAGACTAATATCGCCATAAGCAAAGACGCGTTTTTGAAAATGCAGACCGAATTCTATCGGCCGAGTTCCGCTAATACCCTGAACGACAGTCAAGCCGACCTTGAAGGTATTGGTCAGATCAGATTCGAAGAAGATGCCTTTGGCAATCAAGGTGTCGCTGAAACCGTAAGTATCGGTCGCGAAACCGGTTCGAAAAACGTAGGGCGTGCGATAAATACTGCTGACCGGAATCCTCATCATGTATCCGGGATGCGAAAAGGATAGACGCGTTACCGCATCACTTCTTAAAAGAGTGACAGTGAACGCTAAGCATAAGGTAATTTTTATAAGAGGTTTGGTCATTGGGCAAAGCTCCGTTTAGTGTTCAATCAGTACCCTTCAACCGTTTTAGCTCTAAACCAGCTAATTTAGCCAGGTTCCCCTCGGGATATCTATTGATAAGGCGGGTGAAAAAGATTTCAGCCATCTGAGGATTGCCCAGCTTTTGATATGTTATTCCGGTCAGGAAAAGAGCGTCATCCAGCTTTTCCGACAATGGATACTCAACGACTTTTTTAAGGTATTCGATAGCCAGGTACTCGTCTCGTAACTGGATATAGCAATCGCCAATCCAGAAGTACGCATCGCCAATCGTTGAGGGTGGCATATTGCTGGCGATAACCTTCAGGAAATAATCGACGGCTACCAGATAATTTTTAGCGCGGTAGGCTGACTGACCTTTCTGCAGAAACCGCTCACCTTCATTGCGGTAATAGTGTTGAACCGGCATCGTCAAAGCCGCAATAGGCGACAGAAAAATACGTTTAGACAGATCGGTCACTATTTTTTCCAGTGAATCGTTAGTCTGTTCCAATTGAGAAATCTTTGTTTTCATTAGAGAAGAAGCCGAAAGGAGGGAGTCTATTTGGTTCTGAATCAGGACCAAATTTGGATTAGCAACGCCTTTTGGAAGGGGGGCAGACTCCCTCGCCGGCTCTATAGTTATCCCTAAATCGTAAAGAATATCAGCCTTGCCAGCCGTTGCGACCGTGTCGGATACCTGAGCAGAAAGCATTAGCGGCAAGACTAGCATAAGCAATTTTTTAAGCACTTTAATACGTTAGAATTTTTCCTTAGTAAGATTATATTGACGGGCTTTGGGTACGAGCTCACTCTGCGGGTAATATTTTTCCAGATCGCTGAAAGCGGAGCGGGCTTCGTTCCGTTCATTGAGCTTCAGATAGCTTAGACCGATTTTAAACAGAGCGGCATCAGCCTTATTACCGTCGCCGAGGTTACTGACCCCCTTAAAGATGTCGATAGCTTCGCGGTATTTTTGCTGTGAATACAGACATTCTCCCAACCAGTACTGACAATTGTCAGATAATGGGTGATCCTGTCGCCATTCCAACAATTTTATAAAATTGTTCTGACTGGCGGCTATCTTACCATCGAAATATTGGTTTAGGGCTTCATTGTATTTTGCCCGAAATTCACTATCATCTACCGTGACAATAGGTTGGGCGGTCGGTTCAGGCGGGGCGGATTGCTCTTGCAGTTCACCGATAATTTCCTGGCTCAGACGGCGGTCATCCTCGATAGTTTTACGATAAATCCGTAGATTATCATTTTCATCAAGATTGCTTTCAGGCTGGGTTTCGAGCACAGTTTGTTTGTTTTCGAGGGAGTCGCGCAGGGAGGTATTGATTTGTTGCAATTCGCGCAACTCTTTTTTTATGTACTCGAGTTCTTCATTCAGGTTGTGAATTTCGACATCTTTCTGATTGATCAAATTTTTGGTATCATCGACCGGATTTTCGGCTGGGTAATCACCGGTCTGAGCGTTTGTTACTACGCTCAACATCAGGGTCAATACAAACGTACCAAAGAACGATTTCGGCATCAGTGGTATATCTCCCAATCGATATTGTAGGAATAACCGATGAAGGTTCCGAATTCCTTGGGGATGATCATTTCAAAAGTGCCGCTGGCGCCCGGCAGAAGCGAATTGTTGCTGGTGATGCCGGAACCTTCGAAGGTGAAATAAGAACCTTCTATGAATGCCGTGCGTGTTTCGGAATCGCCACTCCAGTTTTTGCGGAATATAAAATTGATTTTAACGAAATCGGCGCGGCGATTGCCAATATTTTTTATCTCGCCGGAGAAAATAGTGTTGCCACTGCGGTCTTTGCGTTCCTTGACATTGCCGACCAGGACGCAGTTGGCGGAGTGGCTGACCGGTTCGGTAACCTGCGAAGGTTCGGCGACTTTGGAGATATAGGGCGCCTGACTGGCGAGCGGACCGCTGTCTTTAATGTCGCCGGCCAGTTCAGCTGGCACATATTGTTCGGCAGGTTTTTCAATTACATTAGTTACGACCCGCACCACCTGATTTTTGTCTAGGATCAGGAAGCCTATCAGAGTTTCAACCTTGATAATTTTGTCATCCTGATAAATGATTTTGCCGAAGATCGAAGCGCCATTCTCCATGATGATTTCTTTGTCATAGATGGTAAGCGGATTAGCCCACATCTGATTTTTAGCTTGTAGCTCCTGTAAAGCCGACTGTAGATGCTTGACCTCGGCGGAAAGTTTTTTAACTTCGAAAGTCAGTTCATTAATAACGTAGCTTTGATCAGCGCTGGTGGCTTTGACTGGTGCCGCGACGACTTCGCGGGGCGGAGCCGGCAGATCCGATTTGGTATCAGCAGTTTTGCCTGCCTTCTTGGTTTTCGAATCGGTAGTTGTGGCTTTTTCGGCGGTTTTGTCGGATTTAGCTTTAAAAAGGCTACATCCGTTAAGGCTTAATGCCAAGATAACAAATGCAAAAAAAACTTTGTTTTTCATAGTCCCACACCTTCAGATATACAGTGCCTATTTTTTCGAGTTTGACACTATAGCGTTGCATCCGAGGAGAATATATATTTTTTAACGGTATAATGTCAAGTAAAAAATTGATGTAAATAAGCGACTTAGCCTTAACTACTTAAATTTTTAATTGAATTGACCGGCTTCGACACTTTAAAAATGACTTGTATATACTATAAGAGGCCGCTTTTAAAAGCATCTCAGCCGCCGATTGGAAAGCGCAAACTGGCCGCGATTCCAGCCTGTTTTTCCATGTCACTTGCAACAAACTGGATGTCAACTCCCTGCTTTAAGGCTCGGTGAACCAGCTGTTCGACCAGATCGTTGGTTCGTTCGAGTTGGCCACATCCGGACGGACAGGACTCAAGTGGTTTCAAGCTAAGGTAACCGCAATTGCGGCAGAAAAGACCCTTTGTGAAGTAATTTTCCTGGATGATGAAAGTGTCCGCCCAATTATCCTGGATTTTATCCAAAACGGCTTGAATGCCATCCACCGCCTGACCAGCCGATTTTTTATCAAGCAGGTTCTTTAATAGAATTCGTTCATAGTCATGCCGGGCTTTTTCTTCAGTCGTCTCGATTTTTTTCAGAACTTCCGGCAAGGGCGCTCCCGGTTCGATTTCAATCTGACCGGCGATTCGGGAACTGAGGTAAGTGTGTAAATATTTTGAAAAATCGGTCAGCACTTCCTTGCGTCCGCCCAGAATGATCCAGTGGAATTTATACTTTTGAAATAAATCGAAAGCAGTTTGAGATACTTCCTTATAATGCTGTATAACACCCTGGTAAATATTGCGCTCGACTTTCCGTTCCTGGCGTCCCTTAAAACCACCCACCTTAACTGGTTCGGGCGCATTATCTTCGATATAAAAATGTTCCTTAAACGCGCCGAGCCGCGATTCGAAGATTCGGGCTTTGGTGCGGTCGACCAGGATTACGGCATAATTACGGTAGCGGCTGAAAAGCATCGTATAGGGGCGGATATAGGGATAAGGCTGGATAACGAGAGTATTCTGCGGCAGAGGTCGTTTAAAATTGATGGTACGCCAGAAATCGGAACCGCTGGCTGAGAAACAAATCGAACCGATGCTTTCAGCCGGATTCAATTCTTCTCCATACCAATGCAATATCCGGTCAAAATCAGATATTACCGAGTCCTGTTCAGGTGGTGTCAATTGCTTGAAATAGGTTTTGTCTTTTTTATATCGAATCTGTTTTTTGATTTCAACTATATGACTTTTACGATTACCTGCAATATTATCGAGGGTAAAATAGGCACTGGTTACCGGGAATTCAAATTGTGGTAAGCGTACTAAATCTTTTAGAACCCGTTCTCTGATCATAATTACTCCTTTAGTTTAAGTTTTATGATTTAAAAAGGCTTATCGCTATCCATAACTCAACGACTTCCCAACCGTTAGCGTTGCTTTTAACATCTTCAGATAAGTAGGTGACTGCGACAAATTCAGCGAGATATAAAGACCTTAATCTCACCCTAATTAATAAGGAATATTTTTGACATTAGCAACAGGTATTTATGATTTTAACCTAATTATTTCTGTTAAATCAACCAGTGCGGAGTCTGGGTGGCGCCGAGTATCATTTCATATGGATTACTGTCAGACATGTCGCTGGCGTCTACGACCAGGCAACGGGCGGTTTTAGCGCTTTCGAGACTGCCGACTTCCTTATGGAATCCGATGGCATAAGCTCCGTTCAGGGTGGCAAATTTCAGGGCGTTCTCGGGTGAAATCCCATATAAATCGACGCAGTCAACCATTTCCTTACGAATATCGAGATCGGGAACTAAAGCGCGGCTCTCCGTTCCCAAGCAGAGGTTGACTCCTTTTTCGAGAAACATTTCTACCGGTGCCTTGTTTTCGGATAGGATCCGATTGCTCCGCGGGCAGAGACAGATATTGACTTTTACACCGAATTCTTTGAGAAAGTCAATTTCATCGGGAGTTGCGCAATTCATGTGAATCAGAATGTTGTGGCGGGCATAAAAATGGTTTGAAAAGAAATAGCGGATAGCCGTCAGACCCGGCACTTCCCAGGAATAGTCAAAACTATCGCTGGCATGCAGAATTTGCCGTATTAAACCGCCACCGTTCAGAGTGAATTCGTTTTCATCCGGTAAAATATCCATGTGGATGGCGATATGGCGCTCGGAGAAATTGATTTCGCGCAGTAATTGCGCTGAGGTCGACCAGACTGAAGAAGGCGCCAGATGTTTGGTTATGCGTTTATCGGGCGCCTGATCTCTGACCAGTTCGCGGAAAGTGCGAATTATTTGAGCGGCCTCGTAGTTTTTAAAGCCATTTACCTCAAAGAACAATCTGGCAAAAAGCTGACTTTCCAATAAGGTGTTATAGGATGCACCTCGTGTGGTAAAATCGGCCAGGGCAATCGTTCCGAAGTTGTAAGTATCCTGCAGGTTGGCGGCCGCGTACTCGGCTTTGAGAGATTCGTCAATTTGCGAAAAATCATGCAGGCACTTGATGTAGTTTATGTAACTATTCGGCGTTGCATTCAGAGGCGGATGTTCAAGATGGGTATGAGTATTGATAAATCCCGGAAAAATGACACTGTTGCCCAGATCGATCAGTGGCGTATCGATTACCGATTGAAGTTTATCGGCACTTTCCACTTCAACAATCTGCTGGCCGCGGACAATAACTACGCCTTGCTCGATTGGTGGTTTTGAAACCGGTACGACCCAGCGCGCCGTGTAACCATTTAAAAGTTCCGGATTTTCCGCTGGATTATTTAACATATTCAAAATTACTCCATTACTTTTACAATGAGATAAACCGTAATAATTTTATCGAATGGCGCGCTGGG
>JALOAB010000299.1 GCA_023229045.1 Fidelibacterota bacterium | reverse complement strand
AGGTAACTCCGGGCAATGACGGCAAATGGGGTTCGGTGGAAGGTACTCGTGGTCAGTTCAATTGGACTAATCTTGATAAAATCTATAATTTTGCGATGGACACAACCAGAAACATGTTTTATAAACATCATTGCCTGATATGGGGACAACAACAACCCTCCTGGATATCGTCGCTTGATTCGGCTACTCAGCGGGCTGAGATTGAAGAATGGATTCAGGCTGTTGGCGCACGGTACCCTAAAATGACTCAGGTCGATGTCGTCAATGAACCGATAATGGCGCCGCCTTCTTATAAAGATGCTCTGGGTGGAGACGGTGAAACCGGCTGGGATTGGGTCATTACGGCTTTTGAGTTGGCGCGCCAATATTGCGACTCGTCAGTTCAACTGGTGCTAAATGAATATAACGTATTACACGACAATGCCCGCACCGGGAGGTACCTGGAAATTATCAATCTTCTGAAAGAACGCGATTTAATCGACGGGATTGGGATTCAGGGGCATTATTTTGAGTTTCGCAGTGATATTTCATCAACATCGCAGTATGTTTATGACGTGAACGTTATTAAATATAACCTCAACCGGCTGGTAGCCAGCGGACTGCCGGTCTATATCACCGAATTCGACATCGACGAACCTGACGATGCCAATCAGCTGGCGCAGTACCAAATCTACTTCCCAATCTTTTGGGGTAATCCGGGAGTCAAGGGTGTCACGTTATGGGGCTACATCGAAAGCAACGTCTGGGGTTCACATCCGAATACTTTTTTGCTAAAGTATGATGGACGGGAGCGTCCGGCTATGGCATGGCTTCGCACTTATATTTTAAGTCCTCAGCCGCCGATTTTGATTTCGCCGAAGGCACCTGAGAAAGGAACACTTAAGCCGGTTTTACTCTGGCATTCCGTCGAATCCGCCGATTCATTTCAGGTCCAGCTGGCGCGTGCCAGTTCGTTCAATCCAGCCGCACTCTTGCTCGATACCACCATTGTGGATACGCTTCTACAATTAGATTCACTTCAGGCTGAAACAATCTATTATTGGCGGGTTGCCGCATCCAATGCGCATGGCGCCAGTCTTTTCTCGACAATAGCGCCTTTCATGACCGAATCATTAAACTCAATGGTTAATCAAAGCACAGAACTAGCGGCGGATTACCGGCTGTTTCAAAATTATCCTAATCCGTTCAATGCGACGACCTCTATCGTTTATTTTCTACCTATCGAGAACTTCGTTCATTTACAGGTTTTTGATTTGTTGGGACGCCAGGTGAAAACTCTGGTCAATCAGAAAATGTCTGCCGGAAGACACACGGTCGCTTTTAATGCCGAAGGTTTGAATTCCGGTATTTACTTCTACAAAATCAAAGCCGGCAATTTCGAACTAATGAAGAAGATGATCTTGATCAAATAACGGCAGGTTGTTGATTCGGATTGTTTGCTTTAGGAGCAGGCGGGCGAGGATTACTAGTTCAATACGCGGGATGATTTGCGGATGACCAGCTCGGTTTCCAGAACGACCTTTTCATTGGGTAAAATATTTGTAGATTCGATATTACGAATGAGGATTTCGGCGGCTTTGTGTCCGATTTCGCGTTGAGGAGCGCGAATCGTTGTAAGAGGTACCGGGTAAATTTGAGCGTAAGATATGTCGTCGTTACCGACGATTGAGATCTCTTCCGGCACGCGAATTTTCAATTCGTTCAGAGCGGTCATGACTGCCAGAGCTTGCTGGTCGTTGAAACAGACGATTGCAGTTGGATAATCTTCGCGTTTTAGGTGTTTGAAATAATTCAGAGTATTACCGTAAGCCTCTTCGTGACGCGAACCAATCGAAATGATCATATTTTTATTGAAAATAAGCGGGCTTTCGCTGAAAGCGTGACGAAAACCTTCGATTCGTTCCTGAGTATGCGAGGACTGTGGCGGGCCGGCAAAATGGACGATCTTAGTGTGTCCGCTGTCGATTAAATATTTTACCGCTATTTTGATAGCTGACAGATTGTCAATGGCAACGACATTAGCCTGAATGCCTTTGACGTCTTCCAAAAGAACAAAGGGGTAATTGATCCTTTTTAATTTGAAAAGGTGCTCGATCTCGGCCGCTCCCTCTACGATAGGAGCAATTATGGCGCCTTTGATATCTTTGGTCGAAAAGAGGTGGGTGAATTTTTTCTCGCATTCATGATCGTTCTCCGAGCTGGCAAAGATCACGGAATAACCTTTTTCGTTAGCATATTCTTTGGCGCCGGCGGCGATGGTGGTGTAAAAAGGATAATTAAGGTCTTTAATAATTACCCCGATACTACGAATCTGATCCCCGTTTTTTAAATTACGCGCCATTCCCCGCGGTCGAAAATTCAACTCCTTCATTACCTTGAGAATATGATCTCGGGTGCTCGGATTGACAGAGTTTTTGCTATTTATTACAGCCGAAACCGTTCCCTTGGAAACATTGGCGTGTTTCGCAACATCTTCAATCGTAATTCGTTTCATTAAATTCTCCAGGCCATATCATGCAATATCCCTCAAAATAATCATCAATAAGACACCTTATTGATTTGAATTAAAATTGTCAATAAATCCTTGTTTTGCTCAATCGATTCCGAACTGCTTTATTATGGTAATTACTGACAATAATAGATCCAAGCTCACTTACTCGAAAAACTGACAACTAATTTAAATAAAAAAAATAGATTAGCATACCTATTTTTTTACATATTTATAGACCCCTGCTATTAATATCAAAATAGGTAAATCACAATATCTAAATATCGTCTCGTCAGGTTCTTTAACCTGACGAGACGACTTACAGAAAACCTGTCCGGTCTTAGGATCTGACAGAACTGAAATACAAAACCTTCTGAAGGTTTATCAGTATATTCGCTGTCGATTGTAATCTCTCGTACAACCTTCAGAAGGTTGAAAGGCTCAGATCATCCCAGCAACAGTTCCTTGAACTCGCTGTAAGCGCTGGAAATTGTGCGGGAAAGAATTGGGCGTTCCAGGAATTTTGCCAGGCGGTCGGGAATAGTTATCGGTCGGCCGATGACCGGCTCGACAGTTTC
>JALOAB010000205.1 GCA_023229045.1 Fidelibacterota bacterium | reverse complement strand
AATCCCGCCAAACGCATTATTCCGCGACGAATGGTGCGCACCAATATTCCGATGATTGACGTTTTCAATTCACTGGTAATTTCGCAGAAGCTCCCGATTTTTTCGGTTTCCGGAGAGCCGTATAACGAATTGCTGGCGCGGATCGCCATGCAGGCTGAAGTCGATATGATCATTCTGGGCGGAATCGGACTGAAGTATGATCAGTACATGTTTTTTAAAAACACTCTGGAAGAGGGCGGCGCGCTGAGCCGCTCGATTTTCTTTATTCATACGGCATCCGATCCGATCGTAGAAGGCCTGATGGTGCCCGATCTGAGTCTGGCAGTCGCCGAAGGCTTTGCCCTCAAAGGGCGCGATGTGCTGGTGCTTTTAACCGATATGACCAATTTTGCCGATGCCCTCAAGGAAATCGCCATTACCATGGAACAGGTTCCGTCCAACCGCGGTTATCCGGGCGATCTGTACAGCCAGCTGGCGGCACGGTATGAAAAAGCGGTCGATTTCGAAGGCGCCGGATCGGTAACCGTTTTAGCGGTTACCACCATGCCGGGCGACGATGTCACGCACCCCGTGCCGGACAATACCGGATACATTACCGAAGGTCAGTTTTACCTGCGCAACGGCCGCATCGAACCATTCGGTTCACTCAGCCGTCTGAAACAACAGGTCAATAAGAGTTCGCGCGAAGATCATCGCGCCATCATGGACGGCATGATCCAGCTCTACGCCCAGTTTAAGGAAACCGAGGAAAAACGCGCCATGGGTTTCCGGATGAGTGACTGGGACCATAAACTGCTTGAATATGGCAAGCGGTTTGAAGCGTCACTGATGGATTTGAAAGTCAATATCCCACTCGAAGAAGCGCTCGATCGCGGCTGGCAGATTTTGGCGGATTGCTTTGAACCGGAAGAAACCGGTATGAAATCCGAACTGGTAGAGAAATTTTGGCCGAAGAAAAAGGAGACCGCTAAAGAAAAAGAGGTGGCTGAAGAGCAAGAGACGCCTAAAGAGGAAGAGACAGGCGAAAAGAACAAAGCGGCTGGGGAAAAAGCTAATTGATTTGATTTTATGGCCAAGATCAAACATACCAAGAATGAATTAAAAGCTCAGCGCGAAGCTCTGGCGCGCTACCTGCGCTTCCTGCCCACTCTGGAATTGAAAAAGAGCCAGCTGGTTGCCGAAATCCGCCGCCTTATGCGTGAAATCGAGCAGGTCGAAGATGAAATTCAACAGGTCGCCGAGGAAATATTTAAATGGGTCGATGTCATGGCTGAAGAGATCGATCTGAAAGAATTATTAATAATCCGGCAAATCATAATGGAAGAGGGCAACATTGCCGGTATCGGCATCCAGATTTTTAAAGAGGTGGAATTCGAAGATGTAGCCTATAATTTCTTTACAACTCCACTCTGGGTTGACCGGGCCCTGGTGGTGCTCAAGGAACAGATTGCCCGTCGTATCCAGATCGACACTTTACAGAAACAGGTCGATATATTACTCGAAGAGATGCGCATCACGATCCAGCGCATTAATCTATTTGAGAAGGTGAAAATTCCTGAGGCGCGCGAAAATATCCGCATAATCCAGATTTTCATCGGTGACGCCATGACGGCTGAAGTAGTGCGCGGTAAGATTGCCAAGACCAAGATTCAGGCTAAACGGGAGTCGGTGAGCGTATGATCGTTCCGATGAAAAAATTAGTGGTCTTCGTCAGCAGTTCGGCGCGTGACTCCGGCCTGAAAAAACTGCGCCGCCTGGGCGTTTTACACATTAAACCGACCGTTGCGCCGGTATCCGAAGATTTATCACAAATCGAAAAACAGATTGCCCGGACCGATAAAGCGCTGGAAATAATCGGTAAAGATGCCGGGCAACCAACCGGCGCGTTTGAGGCAACTGCCGCAATAAAGACAGTCAGCGAAATTCTCGACTTGAGCGCCGAACGTCAAAAAATCAGCGGTAATCTGGAGATTTTAAACGAGCGCCGGCGCTGGTATGACACCTGGGGTAAAATATCCCAAAACGATCTGGCGACTTTACGTAAAGCGGGTGTTCACCTGCGGCTGTATGCCATTGATAAAAATCAGGCAAAGCAGTTACCAAAAGATAAATTGATTCAGGTCGTCGCGCAGGACAAGAGCCGGCTTTATCTGGCGCTGATTGCCGAATCGCGTGAAGAGCAGATCGAATTCAAGGAAGAAATTATTCCGGAAACGGATTACGATACCACCGTTCATGAATTAGAGGCGGCTGAAAGCCGTTTGAACGCAATCGCAGAACGTCATAAAGCACTGGCATCCGAGCGGGATAATCTCACCGCTTTACGAACTGAATTGGAAAAGCGTCAGCGTTATGCCAGCGTTCGGGACGGGATGGGTATTTCCGAGGCGGTCGTTTACCTGGAAGGCTATTGTCCGGCAGACAGCCTGCCATCGGTAACGGAATTGGCCGATAAGGAAGGCTGGGGTTATCTGATTGATGATCCGGACGATCCCGAAGAGGTGCCGACTCTGATTCGCAAGGCGCGTTGGCTGAAGATGATCGATCCGGTTTTTAATTTTATGGGAACGATACCCGGCTACCAGGAATTCGACATCAGTTTATGGTTTTTGGCGTTCTTCAGTCTGTTTTTCGCTATCCTGGTTGGAGATGCCGGCTATGGCGTACTCTTTCTAATGCTGGCGATCTTTTTCCGCCGTAAATATAAAAATGCTCCCAGAGAACCGTTCTGGCTGGTATATGTTCTGAGCGGCGCTCTGATAATCTGGGGTTCGATTACCGGCACCTGGTTTGGATTTGAGACGGTAGCGCGTCTGCCGCTTTTCAGTTCGCTGGTGATTGAGCAGGTCGCTACCTTCAGTAAGGATACCGCTCAGGTTACCAGATTCATGATGTTTTTTACCTTTTTAATTGGTGCAATTCACCTTTCAATCGGGCACATTCTGAACGGTCTGAAGAAAATCAATTCTCTTCAAGCGCTGGCGCAGGTTGGTTGGGTCGGCGTGGTCTGGGGTATGTTTTTTCTGGCGGGTCAGTTAGTGCTGTCGAAACCTATGCCAGGTTTTGCGCTATACATATTATTAGGCGGGGCGGTGATAATCGCCTGCTTTGACAATTACCTCAAGGGTCATTTCTGGAAAGGATTGGGAGCCACGATTGGCAATTTGCCGCTCAGCATCATCAGCGCTTTTGGCGATGTAGTCTCTTATCTGCGTCTATTTGCGGTCGGGATGGCCGGCGCGGTCGTGGAGGTCAGCTTTAACAATATGGCGATAGGCGAAGGAGTGGACAATCTTCTGAAAGGGATAATCGCAGTTTTGATCATTATATTCGGACACGGATTGAATATTGTGCTCTGTATGATGTCGGTAATCGTACACGGCATCCGGCTGAATATGCTGGAATTTTCCGGTCATCTCGGGATGCAGTGGACCGGTCAGAAATACGAACCATTCCGGGAATAAGAATGACATTAACAGGAAATAATAAAGGAGTTAGAATATGGTTAGTTTAGGTGATTTTAATTTATCGTTGGTGATCGCCGCGATCGGATCGGCTCTGGGCGCCGGAGTAGCCGGTATGTCGGCGATCGGAGCCTGGAAGAAAGCTTATTCACTGAATAAAGCCGCTCCGTTTATTCTGGTGGCTTTCGTGGGGGCGCCGCTGTCCCAGACGATTTATGGTATGATTTTAAGAAATGCCATTCAGGGTGCGGCGTTTGAAGCCGGCAATCTGGCTCAGGTTTTAATCGGCACGTTCGCCGGTTGCGCGATGGGGCTTTCGGCGTTTATGCAGGGTAAAGCCTCGGCCAAAGCCTGCGACGCATTAGCGGAAACCGGCAAGGGTTTTGGTAATTATATCATGGTGATTGGTATAATTGAAACTGTAGCTCTGTTCATCATGGTATTCTGTTTAACCGCTTTACCGTAAGATTGCCAGATAAGAAGAGCCTGATATTTTAGATAAATTTATCTTTTAGCTGTGAGAGGCGTCTAAGTCCTGTATTGTCAGTTAAAATACAGGATCATAATTGAGATCTGAAAATTGCATGGGCGTAGGTATTGGTGGAATAGAATGACTTCGATGAGAAAACGGTATAGATTGGCCGTTAATCTCGGTCTGATGGGATTGATGATAATATCAATGAGCAGAGTTGGTATGGATTTGCTGTACGCTTATCCGCCAAATCCTGCTCCTGCGGCTACCTCCGGCATTTTCGAGCCCAACGTTCCATCTTATATGGATCTGGTGCGCAATTTTG
The DNA here is from genome assembly GCA_023229045.1 of Fidelibacterota bacterium. Taxonomy (GTDB): domain Bacteria; phylum Fidelibacterota; class UBA2242; order UBA2242; family UBA2242; genus JAGNGI01. Next base: position 91 of record JALOAB010000205.1, on the reverse strand, counting down.
ATTACAATAATCGCGCGCCGCTGGATATTCGGGAACAGCCGATCGCCGAATCTGATAGTCTCATTCATCTTGCAATCTCCTATACCAATCC
>JALOAB010000116.1 GCA_023229045.1 Fidelibacterota bacterium | reverse complement strand
GTGATCGCTATAACTGGTTACGCGAACAGCTAGGGATATACTCCGCTTCGGGAGTATCCGCGGGAGATTTATTGGAATCATCCCGCTAGTTCGATATATTCTTGACGATGATTATTTTTACAATTAGCAAATTGAAGTCGGCTTCGACACGGCCATGTTATTTATGGAGAAGAAAATGCCAAGTTTAACATTTCTGGGGGCGACCGGTACTGTGACCGGCTCACGTTTTTTACTAAAGACGAATTCCAAGCAATATCTGATCGACTGTGGATTGTTCCAGGGTTTAAAGGAATTACGTTTGCGCAACTGGGAACCATTTCCGGTTGCACCGGACACTATCGACGCCGTGATTCTGACGCATGCCCATATCGATCACACCGGCTATTTACCCTGTCTGGTAAAAAACGGTTTTCACGGGCCGGTATATGCCACCACCGCCACGACCGATCTGTGCCAGATAATGCTACCTGACTCGGCTCACCTTCAGGAAGAAGACGCGGCTTACGCCAATAAGAAGCATTTTACCAAACACAGTCCGGCTTTGCCGCTATACACGGGCGAGGACGCCAAGAAAGCGGTGAGTCTGTTCAAACCGATTCCCTATGGCAGTGTCTTAAATCTGGACGATGGGGTCTCTTTGACCTTTCGGGACGCCGGTCATATTCTGGGATCGGCTTTTGTCGATATTCGTTTGCAGAATGACGGTAAAGAGCTGCGACTGCTTTTTTCAGGCGATCTGGGACGCCCCAACCAACCGATTTTACGCGATCCGCACACGGTTTTCAGTGCCGATTATTTAGTTATAGAATCGACATACGGTGATCGTCTGCACGGTAGCGCCGACACTAAAAAGGAAGTGGCGCGGATCATCAATGAAAGTATCGAACGCGGGGGAGTTTTAGTCATACCCTCTTTTGCGGTCGGACGCACTCAGGAATTGCTTTATACGATTCGCGAATTGGAAGAAACCAATCTGATTCCACATTTACCGATTTATGTAGATAGCCCGATGGCGATTAACGCCACCCAAATATTTATTAAAAATAAGCAGGATTATGATCTGGAATCCAAAGTTCTGGAATTAGAAGGCAAGGCAATTTTACAGACCGCCAAACTACATTTTGCCCAGACCCAGCAACAATCTAAAGCGATTAACGCAATCAATAACCGGGCAATCATCATTTCTGCCAGCGGCATGGTAACCGGCGGTCGTATTCTGCACCATATGTTCAACCGTCTGCCCAATCCGAAGAATACGGTGTTGTTCATTGGTTATCAGGCTCTCGGCACGCGCGGTCGCACGATTCTGGAAGGCGCGGAGAGTGTCAAAATTCATGGCCAGTATGTTCCAATTAGGGCGCATGTCGAGAATATCTCAGGCTTTTCGGCGCATGCCGATTATAATGAAATATTAGCCTGGTTGGCGAGTTTTAACAATGCGCCCCGCAAAGTTTTTATTGTGCATGGTGAACCTGAACAATCGCGCAGTCTGGGCGATAAAATCCGCAGTCAATTCAACTGGGCAACTGAGACTCCGGAATACCTTAGTCGTTTTGAACTTAATTGAAATATGCCCGGGGAATTTTAAGCATTGGATTTATTCACTGCCGATCAGCAAACTGCTGACCTGTTGCCGCCTTTAGCAGAGCGGATGCGACCGCACCGCCTTGAGGGTTTTATCGGTCAGGAAGAAATCGTCGCAGAAGGTAAAATTTTACGCAAGGCGCTCGCGGCCAAGAAAATCTTCTCTATGATTTTGTGGGGACCGCCGGGCAGTGGCAAGACTACCCTGGCTAAAATCATCGCCAATTATATTGCGGCTGATTTTCACCAGATCAGCGCCGTGTCGGCCGGAGTGAAAGATGTCCGGGCTGTGATCGAAAAGGCGGCCTTTAATCGCCGCCAAAATCGCACGACGTTGCTTTTCATTGATGAAATTCATCGCTTCAATAAAGCCCAGCAGGATGCCCTCTTACATGCAGTCGAGGATGGTTCGTTGATTTTGATCGGAGCCACAACCGAGAATCCGTCCTTTGAGGTAATTGCCCCGCTCATCTCGCGCTGTCGGGTTCTTAAACTGGCCGGCTTATCGGATGAAAACCTGGCCAGCATCATTGATTTGGCAATCACCAAGGATATAATCCTGCTTAAATATCAAATCGAGTTCGAACCGGGCGCTAAAGATTTTCTAATTAAAAATGTCAATGGCGACGCCCGCAAACTTCTCAACGCCCTTGAAATTTGCCAGCAGCTGGCGGCTCCCGCCGAAGGCGTCGAGTTTTATATTACGACCGATTTAATTAAAGAAGCACTCCAGCAGAGACGCCAGTTATATGACAAAACCGGCGATTATCACTATGATATTATTTCGGCCTTTATTAAGAGTGTGCGCGGCAGTGATCCGGATGCGGCGGTTTACTGGATGACGCTGATGCTGGAGGGCGGCGAGGATCCGCTTTTTATTGCGCGCCGCTTGATCATTCTGGCCAGTGAAGACATCGGCAACGCCGACCCGTCTGCTCTGCCGCTGGCGACAGCCGGCTTTCAGGCTGTCCACGCCATTGGGATGCCGGAAGCCGCCATCGTTCTGTCACAGGTTACTACCTATTTAGCATCGACCGTCAAAAGCAATGCGGCTTACATGGCCCTGGAAAACGCGCGTCAGGAATTGAAAACCGGCGAAGCGCCCAACGTTCCCCTGCACCTGCGGAATGCGCCGACGCAATTGATGAAAGCCCAGGGTTATCATAAAGGCTACCGTTACCCCCACAGTTACGAGGACCACTTCGTCAAAGAGAATTACTTCCCGAATGGCAGAGCGGCACCAACCTTTTATTTTCCGACTAACCTCGGACGCGAGAAATTTATCCGCGAACGCCTTGCTCAACTCTGGCCGGAGCGTTACCAGAAAGAAAAAACCTGCTGAAGAACTTATTCCCTGGAAGATCCCGGGAGTATTAAATAATTATCAGAGCGGATTTGATTATTAAAATAGTAGACTTATTCAGGAATCGCTTTGTGAATTGCTTTCAGGTTCGATTTTAATGTTCATCTTATCGAGGAGTGATTAGAGTATGTTGCCTCGAAATATATTGTTATTAAAAAAGAGCTTGATTTTTTTTATAGGTTAAATTATTTTAAAGCGTTAAAAATAACCGCTATAGGGGCGTCGTGATGAGAAGGAAAATTGTTAGAGTTGGTGCTAGCTTATGTATATTGTTACCCAAAGAAGTAATTAAAGTGATGGAATGGAATTTCGAAGATGAGATCAATTTAATTCTGGACGAGGAAAATGAGGTGGTGATTCTACGCAATCCGAAGACTCAGAAAGTCGAGAAGAAAATGATGATGGATCGATTCGACAAATTTCTGGAAACTTATGGCCAAAATTTAGATACTCTGGCGGCCGATTCTGAATCTAAAGTGTATCAGTAAGGAGTCAAGAAGCGATGAGGCGAAAAATAATTCGGGTAGGTTCGAGTAAAGGTGTTTTACTGCCCCGTGAAGTAACCAAGGCCATGAACTGGGAATTCGGTACCGAAGTCGAGCTGACGATCGATGAAGAAAAACGGGATATCATGCTAAAGACCCTAAAAGTCAATGTACCGATGGAGTATGAGATTGATGATTTACGTCAAATCGAGGAAGTCATGGAAGATTATGCGGATTTGCTGGAGGGTACCGATGACTGAAGAACAGATTCGGCAGATCAAGTTGATCACTTATGTCAATTGGCTGGTAACCGAGAGATTTTCGGGCGATCAGGGCATCAGGGATATGCAGGCTCTTAATACGGTTGTCTCTCTGCCAGGCGACGGGACTCTGTCCTGTATCTTAGGGGAACGCCTGTCCAATCGCAAAGATTTGTACGCTCAGCTGGGTTGGTTTGTCTATTATATAATCGAAGGCGAACCGTTCTACGGTAAAAATCGGACGACTGTACTGCTGATGTTATTATGGGTGTTGAAATATTATCGGTTGGAATTCGATGCTGATCAAATCGCCGATTTTATTAAGACCCTCGATCCCCTGAAACATGGCAATTCCGATATAGCCCTTTGGTTCTCCGGGCACTGCCGTTAAGGCCAATAATTTGCTAGCCAAGAACCGGCTATCTTACTTCTGCCGAGAAAATTTATTTAATTCAACATATCTTAAATCAAACAATGGTTTTGGAAGATTTAATCCGTGTCGCGCACGGCGATAAGCCGGCCGATTTATTAATTACCAATATAAAACTGGTCAATCTGTTATCGGCTGAAATTTATCCGACTTCAGTCGCGGTTTACGCCGGCAAGATTGCCGGCTTCGGCGAGTATGAAGCCCGTGAAGTTATCGACGGTCAGGGCAATTACCTGGCGGCCGGATTGATCGAAGGCCATGTCCATATCGAGAGCTCGATGCTGACGCCGCGCGAGTTTGCTATGGCGGTTGTTCCACACGGTACGACTACCGTTATCGCCGATCCGCATGAGATTATCAATGTGATGGGTATGGCTGGATTGCAATATATGCTGGCGGCCAGCGAAAATTTGCCGATTGATATTTATTACATGTTATCATCCTGCGTACCGGCGACCCATCTGGAAAATGCCGGAGCGGTGATCACGGCTGAGGAGATGCAAAAGTGGATTGGACATCCGCGGATACTCGGAATAGGAGAAATGATGAATTTTCCGGGTGTCATCGGATGCGATCCGCAGGTTCTGCGGAAAATTGAAAATTCGGCTGGCAAGGTGATCGATGGTCACGCTCCTTTAGTATTGGGAAAAGACTTGTCGGCTTACATCGCGGCCGGAATTTCCAGCGACCATGAAAGCACCGAATTTGATGAAGCCCTCGAAAAACTGCGTAAGGGATTGTTCGTGATGATCCGGGAGTGTTCCGCCGCCCGCAACCTGGAAGCTTTATTGCCGATCGTGAACCAGCTCAATGCGGTCAATTGCGGCTTTGTCACCGACGATCCGCATCCCGATTTTCTGATGGACTCCGGGCATATCGACAGCATCGTGCGTCTGGCGCTCAGCAAAGGTTGCGATCCGATCATGGCTTTGCAGATGGCTTCGATCAATACTGCCCGCCACTTCGGTCTGCGGCAAAACGGGGCGGTGGCGCCGGGTTACGACGCCGATCTGATTCTTTTTGATGATTTTGAAAATTTTAAGGTTCGTCAGGTATTTAAAGCCGGTCGCAAAGTTGCCGAAGATGGACAGATGCTGATTACGCCGGCTGGTTTTACCGAAACGCCCAAAAATTCCATGCATCCGGCGCCCTTGGCAGACGATGCTTTTTGCGTACCAGCTCGCGGGCGGGAAATATGGGCTATTGAGATAATTCCGCACCAGATAATCACCCGGAAATTGCGAATCGCCACTGAAATAGTTGATGGATTAGCAGTCGGCGCGCCTGACCGGGATTTACTTAAAATTGCGGTCGTCGAGCGCCATCACGCCACCGGCAATATTGGCTTAGGATTCGTCAAGGGCATGGGCTTGCAACATGGCGCGATCGCTTCGACCGTGGCACATGATTCTCATAATATTGTCGTGGTCGGAACCAATGACGCCGACATGCTGATAGCCTGTCAGGCATTAGTCAAAATGTGCGGCGGTAAGATCGTGGTGGCGAATGGACAAATTCTGGCCGCATTGCCACTACCGATTGCCGGATTGTTGAGCGATCAACCACTGGCGCAGGTGCGCGCGGCGGCTGATCGTTTGAATCAAACTGCCCGCGAGCTGGGTTGCATCCCCGAAAATCCGTTTATGACCCTATCTTTTCTGTCGCTACCGGTCATTCCGGAACTCAAATTGACCGACAGGGGATTGGTCGATGTAATCAAATTTGACTTCATCGAGCTGTTTGCAGTTTGAACCAGCTTTCTGTTCGATTATCATTTTGTTTAGCCTCGTAAAAGCCTTAACTTTTTGCAGTTGATAATTTGACAATGGAACAACAGGTATCAGCGGGATAATTAGACCACAGTTTATTTTCAGGTAAAATGTCCCGCACCAACCCTTTCTTAATTAAGTGATCAGGGATAGATTTGGTTATCGATTTCGGCTTAGCCTGGAACTGGGAATACGATTATGATCTGATGCGTCTTCTGGAAGCGGAATGCCGCCTTCAGGGACTTACATTTTTATCTATTACACCGGATAATATTGCCGCTACTACCACTACGCTCGAACGCGGCGAGCTTCGTCTGCGGGCATTGTGGGACCGGGCAGTTGACAGCGATAGCAATTTTATGGCGCTGAATGAATGGGCGCGGATGAATATGGTCAAACGCATCAATCCTTATGAACTAGCCCGGCATGCCTGGAACAAAGCCACGATGCACCTGGAATTTATCACGGCCGGGGTTTATACGCCGTATACGATCATCCTCGATCCTTTCAACATTCAACCAACCTTGCGCGAAATTGATCTGAGCGTTCTGGGAAATCGATTTATTATCAAACCAGCGCACGGCGGCGGCGGCGTCGGCGTGATTCCGGACGCGACGAGTCTTGAACGAGTGCTGGGCGCCCGTCGTGAACACCCGGATGATTATTATCTCCTCCAGGCCGCAATTGAGCCGGTGTTGTTGAACGGTCGTCCGGCCTGGTTTCGGGTAATCTACGGCTTACGTGAGACTTATTTCTGCTGGTGGGATGTGCGAACGCATATTTATACACCTTTTTCAATTGCTGATAAAGAGACCCTGCCGATGCAGTTATTGAACAGAATTATGGCTAAAATCGCTGCGCTGACCGGACTGGACGTATTTTCTTCGGAAATTGCCCTGACAGCCGAAGGCAATTTCGTAGTGGTGGATTACATCAACGATCCGCTCGATCTGCGTTTACAATCCAAAGCCGAGGACGGTGTTCCGGATGAAATTGTGCGGGCTGTGACATCCTCGTGCATCGCAACCGTTAAAAAAGTCATTTCACCCGAGACGATTGCCGGCAAAATTGAAAATAAAGACACGAAAATTATAAAATCCAAAAGGTAAAATTGATGAACTTGAGACAGCATATAAAAATTGGATTAGCGCTGGTTGGTCTGCTGACAGGAATGGGATCGGCTAATGCCGAACCGGTAAAAATGCGGGTTCAGGATGATCCGGTCGAAGC
>JALOAB010000130.1 GCA_023229045.1 Fidelibacterota bacterium | reverse complement strand
CCAGCCGAGGCGATTAAAAATGTAAAAACTTCCACCGGATCGTTTGATTTCAGGATATTTCCCAATCCGGCGAGGGATTCTTTCCGCATAGCAATACCCGAAAATCCGAGCGGCAAAGTCGAGGTGAAACTTTACAACCTGCTGGGACGGGAAGTCTTACGCAGTTCGGGAGTAAGACTAAATGCGCAATCGGGCGCCGTGTTTAACGCTCAAAACCTCGCAATCGGACTGTACTTTCTTGAAATCAGTCATGCGAACCAACGTGCTATCCGCAAACTCCTGATTTACAGATAAAGTTAATTTTACGGGAAATTAATTGACCTATCATTCAAATAATTGCCCTTATTAATCCAATGAACATTAAATGAAGGCGAACTTCCTAACTGATTATTTCGATATGCGCAATTGCGGAACGGACATCCGCACAGAAATTGTCGCCGGGATAACGACCTTTTTAGCGATGATGTACATTGTCGTGCTGAATCCGGTTATCCTCGCTGAGGCGGGTGTGCCGCACTCGGCATCTGTGACTGCCACGGTGCTGGTGACGGCTGTCAGTTCCATTCTCATGGGCATTTATGCCCGGACGCCCCTGGTGATCGCTCCCGGAATGAGCCTCAATTATATGTTCGTGATGATGATCGTCCGCTCCGGAAACATCAAACTGGAAACCGCTTTGGGATGTGTTTTCTATGCCGGAGTGATCTTTTTGGGTATAGTACTTTTTGATCGTCGCCGTCTATTGATCAATGGGATTCCGCGCATGCTACGCTACGGTGTGGCGGGTGGCATCGGGTTGTACATTGCGCTAATTGGAATGAAGTCGGCCGGATTTATCGTTGGCAGACCGAACGGCGGACTGATGCTGGGAGAAAGCGACCCGGCTTTCCTGACCTTTATTCTCTGTTTCGTAATCGCGACTGTACATGTAATGCGTCGGATCAAGGGGGCTTTTATCTGGAGTGTTATCATATCAACCCTGATTGCCGTGCCTCTGGGACGATTATGGGGCGATACGACGGTCGTCACCTGGCAGGGATTGTATCAGGCGCCGGATTTCAGTCTGTTGTTCAAACTCGATTTAGTAGGCGCCGCGAAGTCGATGCATCTGGCATTGATAATCGTACTGGCCTTTAGCACTTTTTTTGATAGCTATTCAACCTGTGTCGGCGTCAGTGAAGCCGGCGATTTAGTCGACGGTGATGGCGAGCCGGTTGCCGTGCGAGAAAGTCTGGTATGCAACGCGATCGCGCTGGCAATCTCGGGAATTATCGGCGCCAGTCCGGCGACGGCTTATATAGAATCATCCACCGGAGTAAGAGCCGGTGGCAGAACCGGTCTGACTGCTATAGTGGCCGGGTTGTTATTTCTGCCGTTTTTATTTTTATCACCACTAATCAATCTGGTCCCCTCGATAGCGACGGCGCCGCTTCTCATTATGGCAGGTGTATTTATGCTCAAACCGCTAATCTACGTGCGCTGGGAGCGCTTCGATGAGGCGATTCCATTTTTCATTACAATGATAACTATGCCATTGACTGAATCCATTACCCAGGGCGTCATCTGGGGCATATTGAGCTGGACGGTGATTAAAATAGGTAGCGGCAAATATCGCCAGGTTTCATGGATCGTCATTGTTCTGGATCTGATGGCGATTTTTCTGCTCTTAAACCTGGAGGTTTTTCGCCATTAGCCAGCTTCCGAATAATCGTTGACAGCCGATGCAGATTAATCTAAACCGACCGGCGCTTTCTTCAGTGATGAAACCTCATCCGGTCGATGAATACACGGCCCTATTCCATGAAATGCTCGATAAGCCTGGCAAGATTGACATTGGTGGACTTGAAAATGCGCACCGCCGCATCGATTCCAGCCTGCATCGCTCAGCGAATCAGGATCATATTAATCTGTCAGCCTTCATCTATTCTGCCGAGCGACTCCCCGCCTGTTTACCCTTGATTAAGTGGATCATTCTTGGCTCGACTGAAAAGGTATTCGTTGACAGTGGTTTTGGTCATGTTCTCCTCTGGAATCGGGTTGATGCCCATCGCCGGCGCCGGCGCGCCCATTTTGACGGTCGGAATGTGCTGGCGGTTTTAGTCAACAATATTACCGATTACGATGATCTGATTCCGTCGCTCTGCGCCTATCAGATCGAATGGAATGCAATGCATCGGCGCCTGCAATCTTCGCCCTTGAGAAAGGCGTTGGCGGAAGGTCGCGACAGGGTTTCTACAATGGAAGCTGAAATTCGGCGTCTGTTCAATGTCAATGAAAAGGACTGGGAACTTCTGCGGCGGCTCTGGGCGGATAACTGGGATAGAAATCTGCAACTGATTGCCGAAGCTCCCAAAAACATCATTGTCGAACGTCTGCCGTTACGCGCCGGCGATTTCAAAAAAACCTTCACGAATTGGTTTGAGGCGATTCAGAATCACTTTGATGATATCGATTTTGAGGCGCGACCGATGTATATCGTTTCGAGCAACACCCACAGCCTTGTCAACCTCGTTTCCGGTTTTGCCCGGCATCATCAGGATGAAATTATGGCGGACACACTCGATCAGATCATCGATGATGACGACGCTTACCTGCAACACTACTGGAAGCAATTGAAACACGAAGACGAAAGTTTGCGTTTCAATTTTCTCTATTATGCACAGCGCTCCTTCTTTGACCGGCATCCTGAGTATATTCCGCAAATGATCGCACAGGAAGAATCAGTAGGAATACGGCGCTGTAATCTTGATCATTATCTGAATCTCGAGGCGCAGGTAATCGAGTTAGATAAAATCGATTGCAGTCGGCTGGATTCCAGTTTGAAATTATTCCGAGTTAATCCGGATTGTAAGAATAAGCAGTTTGACCGTTGGAAGCAGGAAAAAGCACTTATTTTTAATTTCGATTATCCGTTAGGTTACGCGGCGTATAACCTGATGAAGTTAATTTTGGCGGGAGTTCAGAGGATCAAGGGGGTATTCATTCTGGGTAAATCAGCCGCTATGATCGGCCGGATAGGCGATATTATGATACCGAACGAAGTGCGTGATGTTCATTCCGCCAAGCTGTATCGTTTCCGCAATGTTTTTTCAGCCGGCTGGCTGGCGCCCTATTTGTCTGCGATAGCCGTTTTCGATGAACAGCGCACCCTGACTGTCAGGGGCACCTTTCTCCATTCCCGGGAATCGGTAAAGGATTATCGTGGGATTGATTTTACCGGAATTGAGATGGAGACCGGGCCATATCTTTCGGCGCTTTATGAACATCTGGAGGGCATGATTGCCCGGGACAAGAAAATTCTCGACGTCCGGTCGCCTTATCCGATAGGCGTCTTGCATTACACTTCGGACACGCCCTACAATCTGAGAGCCAGTCTCCTCAGTCAACGCATGAGCGCCAAGGGGCTCGAAGCCACTTATGCCTGTTCACGAGCGATACTTGATTGTATTGCTAAAATCGAATGAATAATTTCAGGTTCATTGAATCGCCTGCAAAATTTTAAAAATTGATAGGAATTAAACAAATTACCCTTTAAATTTCGCCCAATAAATAAGAAGGAGCCTTTAAAGACCAAACCGTGAGTTGGGAAAGGCAAAAGCAAGACAAGCAATCCACCCCGCGCGGTGGTTTTTTATTTTCAGGAGTCAAGCATGGAATTTAAAGTAAAAGCCCGTCTGGCAGATGAACAGGGACTGAACCGCACAATTACCCGTCTGGCGCACGAAATTATTGAAAAATGCAAAGGCACCGAAAACATCGGTATCGTCGGGATCCGTACCCGGGGCGATTTTCTGGCAAAACGCCTGGCGCACAAGATCGAGGAGATCGAACAAGCCACCTTGCCGGTCGGCGTGCTCGACGTTGTTATGTATCGCGATGACTTCCGCATGAAAACGAAATTGCCGCGTGTCGAAGTCACTGACATCCCATTTAATGTTGACGAAAAAATTCTGATTCTGGTTGACGATGTAATCTATACCGGTCGAACGATCCGCGCCGCTCTGGATGCTTTGATGGATTTCGGGCGACCGTCGATAATTCAACTGGCGGTATTGGTCGATCGCGGGCATCGCGAACTGCCCATTAAGCCCGATTACGTTGGTAAAAACGTGCCGACCTCAATCGGTGAAGAGGTTCGCGTCCTGATGAAGGAAATTGACGGCAAGGATGAAATCCTGTTAGTGGAGGAGCAGAAATGAATTTAAGCATCAAACACCTGCTGGGCTTGGAAGGCGTGCCGCGCGCCGATATCAGCGCCATCCTGGATGCGGCTTTCTCCTTCCGGGAAGTACTTGAGCGTCCGATCAAGCGCGTGCCGACTCTGCAGGGCAAGACTATTGTCAATCTCTTCTTCGAAAATTCGACCCGCACCCGGATTTCGTTCGAACTGGCGGAAAAGCGCCTCTCGGCTGACACGGTCAATTTTTCATCCAGCGGCAGTAGCCTGGCTAAAGGCGAAAGCCTGAAAGACACGATCCGCAATCTGTTCGCTATGAAAATGGATGCGGTCGTAATGCGACACAGCGCGCCCGGCTCGGTTAAACTTTTATCACAATTCGTCGATGCAGTGGTTATCAATGCCGGCGACGGGGCGCATGAGCACCCGACCCAGGCTTTACTGGATATGATGTCATTGCAGGAAAAGTACGGCTCGCTGGATGGTTTGAATGTCGCCATCATCGGCGACATCCTTCATAGTCGGGTGGCGCTTTCCAATATTTACGGTCTTTTGACAATGGGAGCCAATGTCGCTCTGTGCGGACCGCCAACTTTTATACCGGTTGGAATCGAGTCACTCGGCGTAAAGGTAATCTACAACCTTGACGAGGCTCTGGACTTTGCGGATGCCATCAATGTTCTGCGCATTCAGCGCGAGCGCCAGGGTAAGGGCTTTATTCCCTCGCTCCGCGAATACCGGGCAGTCTTCGGCATTACGCGCGAACGCCTGGATAAATTGCATAAAACGATCACGATTATGCATCCCGGTCCGATCAACCGCGGAGTCGAAATTGATTCCGATATCGCCGACAGTGAACATTCGATTATTTTGCATCAGGTTTTAAACGGAGTCGCCGTGCGAATGGCGGTGCTCTTTCTGCTGTTAGGCGGGAAATAAATACTGGATATGAGGAGATAATATGCAAATTAAAGCCATAAAAGACGAATTGCTGTTGCGCAATGCGCTCGTAGTCGATCCCTTTAAACAAGAAACCTACGAGACCGATATCCTGATCGAAAAAGGCAAGATTAAAAGTATTGGCAAATCAATTGCGGCGGAGAAAATTAAGAATAAAACTGATCTTAAAGGTTTGTATGTAGCGCCGGGGTTTGTCGATCTGCATACCCATTTGCGCGAGCCGGGCAATGAGGACGAGGAGACTATCGCAACCGGAGTGCGGGCGGCGCTGGCCGGCGGTTTTACCAAGATCTGCTGTATGCCGAATACTGATCCGGCGATCGATACCCAGGAGGCCGTCCGCTTCATCTATCGGCAGGCTGAAAACCTGCTGGCGGAGGTTTACCCGATTGCCGCTATTACAAAAGGGCGGCAGGGAGCGGAACTGACCAATATGGTCGAACTCGCCCAGGCTGGCGCGGTGGCATTCTCCGATGATGGAACTCCGCTCCAGAATTCCAGGCTCATGCGTTTTGCCCTCGAATATTCCAAACTAACCGCCAAACCGGTCATCAATCATGCCGAAGATCCTGAACTTAAGTCCGATGGGCTGATGAATGAGGGGATTGTCGCGACACAGCTTGGATTGCCGGGCAATCCCGCCCAGGCTGAAGAAATAATGATCAATCGCGATCTGCAATTGGCAAAATTCACCGGCGCGCGCTTGCATATTCCGCATGTTTCGACCGCCGGCGCGGTGGAACTGATTCGTAAAGCCAAAGCCGAGGGCGTTAAAGTTAGCGCTGAAGCTACGCCACACCACTTTTCACTGACGGATGAATATCTGCGTACTTTCGATGCCAATGGTAAAGTCGCGCCGCCTTTGCGCACCGAATCTGACCGCCAGGCGCTGATCGCCGGACTGAAGGATGGCACGATTGACGCTATTGCCACCGACCATGCCCCGCATACGATTGACACCAAGGAAACCTCATTTGACCTGGCTTCATACGGCATGATCGGACTGGAAACGGCCTTTGCCCTGGCGATGACGCATCTGGTGCATCCCGGGCATCTGACTCTCGTGCAATTAATCAAATTGCTGACAGTCAATCCAGCCACGATCATGAATTTACCTTTAGCCAAATTGCAAAACGGTGCCGAAGCCAATCTGACGATTTTCGATCCTAACGAGTGGTGGATTTTCAACCGCAAGAATATCTATTCGCGTTCTCAGAACACACCCTTCCTAAGCGCGGAACTGACCGG
>JALOAB010000298.1 GCA_023229045.1 Fidelibacterota bacterium | reverse complement strand
CGCCTGACCAGACTTCAGTCGGGCAGGGAACCTGCTACCACCTGCTTAGAAATAACTGACCACTTTAATGGGATTTGTACCCCGAGCAGGACTCCCCGCCTGACCAGACTCAGTCGGGCAGGGAACCTGTTACCACCTGCTTAGAAATAACTGACCACTTTAATGGGATTTGTACCCCGAGCAGGACTTCCCACCTGACCAGGCTTCAGTCGGGCAGGGAACCTGCAACCACCTGCTTAGAAATAACTGACCACTTTAATGGGATTTGTACCCCGAGCAGGACTCGAACCTGCAACCACCTGCTTAGAAGGCAGATGCTCTATCCACTTGAGCTATCGGGGCTTTTGAAAAACCAAAAAATGTCGGGGTGAGTGGATTTGAACCACCGGCCCCCTGCTCCCAAAGCAGGTGCGCTAAACCGGACTGCGCTACACCCCGTCGTCAAAACTTCAATCTCTGATTTACAAGAAACTACCACACAAAATTATTATGGTAAACCTGATTATCATATTAAAAAAGCGGGTAAAGTTAGAATATTGACTTCATTAAAGTCAAGCCGAAAAACGCTGGTGAAATTTTTATACCTGACCTGCGTTTTATTGCGTATTTTTCAAAACAATTCTCAGGACGGTTTTTTCGTATGGTTTACTCGCCAGGACAAAAAGACGTCCGCGGTGATACTCTTTGATAATCCGCATCGCCAGGCTTAGTCCCAACCCCCAGCCACGTTGTTTGGTACTGTAGCCCGGACGAAAGATATTCTTACGGTTGCGTTTGTAAATTCCCTTACCATTATCGATCACATCGATAGCTATCGACTTCCCTTTGTGAAGCGGTTGTATTTCCACAATAATCCGACCGTTTTCCTGTGAAACAGCGTCGATAGCATTCTTAATTAGATTTTCCAGCGCCCATGAGAACAGATCTGCATTCAGGTTAACCGTATATTCAGCAGTTGGGACAAACTCAAGCTTGATTCCCGGCCCCAATTGCGGTAATCGTCGTCGATAATAAGTAACCGCATCGTTTATTACCGAATTGACATCAGTAGATTTCAAAATCGGACGACTTCCGATCTGCGAAAAACGATTTGCGACTTTTTCCAGGCGCTGAATATCGCGGGATATTTCGCTAATATTTGCATTTTCACCGATTTCGTCTTTCAGTAATTCCAGCCAACCCATCAGAGCTGTCAATGGCGTACCCAGTTGATGCGCGGTTTCTTTAGCCATTCCTACCCATATTGAGCGCTTTTCATTATCCCGAATTACCGAAAAACCGATATAACCCAAAAAGATAAAGAGCCCGACGATAGCAATTTCAATATACGGCAGACGACGCAATTGATAAATCATATTAGTATCGCCAAAATGGATATACTGCAGGACCCGATCGCCGTACACCAGGGGAATGGGTTCATTCTCCCGATCCATTTCAACCATTATCGCCTTGACTTTAGCCAGACTTTCGGGCGAATTATCATTATCGGGAATGCCAATATTCCGCCAGGCAGTCGGTTCATCAAATTCTTTACTGGTAAGAATCATCGGGGTTGATATTTTTTGAATGATCTCTTCAAAAATAAAACTAAAATCGTCACCGCTCATATCCATCGCGGCTTTGGCATAGACGTCGGCATAGAACCGGATCAAATTGGCTGAGTCCTGGCGGAGCCGCCGGACAAGTTTTTGAGTATGATTCAAAAGGGCAAAAATCATGACAATCGCCAAAACAAATAGCATCCTTTTGATATTTCCCGAATGACGATAAATTTTTATTTCCATTGAGCTGGATCCACTTTAATCATTATGTTGAACGTGTACAATCATCGGTCTTTTTTCGCAAATAATCGCCGGATTATTTTTTGATTCTTTATTTTCTCCCGCTCTGTAAATAACACTACCCCTGCGAGGGCGAGCCAGATCAAGGTATTGGTAATGCTCGAAATCCGGGATGCAATCAGGTAACTACGAGGTTTAAATTCGAAAACAACTTCATGATTTCCGGGCGCAACCTGAATTCCGCGTAAAACATGGTTGACCTGGAAAATCGGCGTTCCGACACCGGCAATTCTGGCCGCCCAGCCCTTCGGATAATAGGCATCTCCCAATACCAGAAAAGCCGGCTTCTCGGTCTCAACCCATAGATTAACACGGTTAGGAGTATATTCGGTTATGCGGACATTGCCGTTGGTATCAAAATTACCTACCGAATCTACGGCTACGCTTATCAATGCCAGGCGCGAAGGATCAAATTCGGTCGTGTTCATAAAAGCCACCACTTCTCTTTCGGACGGCAAAATCTTCACTTCAGCAACGAAAAAGGCACGCGGCAGAGCGGCTTCATTCAAATACAGCACGGTTTTCTGTTGCTGGTCAACGTCCAGCACTGTCAAATTTGCCTCATTCAACATGCCCGGCGCAATAATATATTTGGCGTTCAGCATATTGATGACGTTCCAGTTTAATGAATTTTGAGTAGGTCCGGCCATCAAATTATTATCGATAATATCCTGAATCAACTGCGGCTTGATCGGCGAATAACCCGTTACAATCTGATAGCGATACGCCAGGTCATTACTTTGGAAAAAATTCCCCAGACCCAGAACCCGAAAGGCTTCATTATCCTCTTTGAGTATTTTATCGAACCTGGTTTCAGCAAAATAGCGCTTCTCGATCGACTTCGTATCAACCAATTCATCCGGTCGCAAAAAGCGCTTACTCACGCTTATCATATCGACCGCGATCAGAACGATAATCCCGATTATCATAATATCGGTGCGAATCTTCTTCATTTTATAAAGCACCAGCAGAGCGATGAAACAAAATACCAACACCAGCATCCGCAGAGTGTCCGCCTGCATGAATTCCCGGCGCGCGGTACGCAACATCTCCAGGACCTGCGGATTGTTCATATACTGAGCGTCCTGAGCAGAAGTGTATGACAAGGCGCCCGGCATCAGGATAAAAAACAAACCAAACAGAACGAAAAATCCACTGACGCCCAATGCTGTTTTATAGTTCTTGTTGTCAAATTTTTCCGCCAGCCCTTTTAATCCATACACGGATAAAATGTTCAGAATGAAGTTGAT
>JALOAB010000023.1 GCA_023229045.1 Fidelibacterota bacterium | reverse complement strand
TATTAATTAGCCAGATGTTACTTGCTCAAACCTGGGAAGAAGTAAAAATGCAGGTTCTACCTGATGATACAATGGATTTTCACTGGAGTAGTAATATTTGTTTTACAAATAAAGATACTGGATGGATATCAACTATTGAAGCAGAAGAAAATGAATCGGGTAACTATGATTTGATACGAAAAATATTTCGAACACAAAATGGTGGCAATACCTGGATTATAAAATTTATTAATAGCCAAAAATTTAACGTTGAGTATACTGATACGTATTCAATTTATTCGATGGAGCCGGATTATTTCATAGCCATGTATAATGATAGTGTTGCCGGAGCGTTGATTTCCGAAGATGGCGGTGAGACCTGGATTGACAGGAGAATATCCGATGAACATCTTTCATCCCGTATATATAAGATTTATTTCTTTGATAAATTAAATGGAATCGCTTTTAGTGAAGACCGCTGGTTTACAGCGGATGGCGGCTATACCTGGGAAAAGAGTAACGATACCTTTGATAATTTCCCACCAAGTGATGTTTGTTTTGTCAATGATTGTTTAGGCTGGATAGTCAGCACTGGTAATAAATATGCTACTGATTCCGGATATTTAGCAAATACAATTGACGGTGGTAAAACCTGGCAATACCAGGATTCTTTGGCGGCAATGTTATCAGGAGTAGATTTTATTGATTTGCTAAAAGGTTTTGCCGTCGGGACAAGTTATCCATTTTCCACGGCATTTATTTATTCTACTATTGATAGTGGTGAAAATTGGAATATTAAAAGTTTTTATGGAGAGGGATCTTATAAAGATATTGGTTTCCTCGATGACAAACACGGCTGGATACTAGCAAGCGGTGGAAGAATATTGAGGACTTGTGATGGCGGAGAGAATTGGGAAACCCAGATAGATAGTCTTGATTGCAATTTTGGGAAACTGAGAATTCTTAAGGCGGACAGAATGGCTTATGCCGTTGGGTACAATATGGATTATCATACGCTCGTTATTTATCGTGCCGATCTGAGTGGATTGACAGTGATTGATAATGAGGATATATCAATACCAGAAGAAATTTGTTTATACCAGAATTATCCTAATCCATTTAATTCACAAACCACAATAAGATATATGATATATCAAAATACCCATGTTGAGTTGAAAATATTTAACATTCTGGGAGAAGAAGTCAGAACTTTAATCAATAAAAACCAAAACCCAGGAAATTATCAGGTGCGATGGGATGGAAAAAGTAACTCAGACAAACCGCTGGAGTCGGGTATTTATATATGTCAACTTGTTATGAATGGTAGAATGGAAAGAAGGAAAATAATTTTATTGAAATAATGATTTTATTTTACCAAGGAGGCTAATATGAAAACATTACTGATGAAATCGTGTTTTATTGCTCTTTTCATAAGTACATTTCTTTTTGCGCAACAACGAAATGCGGATATGTACGAATATCGGAATAATTGCAGGATTAATGCTAAAACCGGAGTCATTGCGGCTAAGTATAATATCAAGTCGCCGGTTTATCATGGCTCTGCCGAGGAGATCGCCAGGCAATATTTGGAAGATAATAAAGAATTATTTAGCATTTCCAGTGTTTCAAATCTGAAGCCTATCCAGACTATCGAAAGCCCTTCGGGGAAGAGTGTTACGTTTTTACAAACCTATCAGGGAATTCCCGTGTTTGGTACGGAAACTGTGGTTAGTATCAATAAACATAATAGAATTACGATGGTTGTCAATGGCAATAAGAATATTACTGATTTAAAGTCAACTAATCCAAATATCAGCATTGAAAAAGCCATTGAAAATGCATTTGAAAAAATAAATGTGGATGAAACAACTCTCTTCGCTTCACCGCAGTGCGATCTGTATATTTATCAGGATTCTCTTTCCAATGCAAATTTAGTCTGGAAGGTGAATTTTGGCGCTGGCGAACCGCTTGGCGACTGGCAAATATTTATTAACGCAAATTCCGGGGAGATAATAGAGATCCAAAATTTAATGGTTAATTATGTCAACGGATCTGGAAGTGTATTTAATCCCGACCCGATCAGCGCTCTTAACGACGCATCGTTGACTGATCAGAATGATGCAGATTACCAGGAACTGCAGGGCGCCTATAAAACGGTGACGCTGACCAATTTGAATGATCCGGTCGGAGGCGTGTACTGCTTACAGGGGAAATATGTACAATCAGTTGACGCGGAATCGCCATATATCTCACCTGTAACAAACGCGAGTTCATCTTTTATATATAATCGTAGTCAGATAGGCTTTGAGGAAGTAAATATATATTATCATATAAATACCATTAGGGAATATGTAGGTTCGTTAGGTTTTAATCTGGTCTGGGATACAGGTGAATATATGCGTTATGATGCGCATGGAAGTTACTCTCGATATTATCCTACCTTTTGTCGTATATCTTTTAAAGATGACTACGTAGACGATGGTGAAGATCAGGATGTCGTAGTGCATGAATACGGGCACGCGATTCACGATGCATTAATCGCCGGTTATGGATTTGGTGGTGATCAGCGCGGCGTCAGCGAAGGCATCGGCGATTACCTGGCAATCAGTTATCGAAGGCAGTTGTCATCTTTCCAAGCGGATAAAATATTCCCGTGAGATGGCAATGGTGAATCCTGGAGCGGACGTACTCTTGAAGATGATTATAATTATGAAGAAAATTGGTTATTTCCACCTGTAGAACTTAGTGATGAAGAAAAAATTTACATGAAAGGCACTCTCTGGGCTTCGACGATAATGGATATTGAGGAAAATGGTTCGATCGGTCGTGATATTGCTACAACATTGCTTTTGGATGGAATAAGTCATGTGAGTATTTCCTCTCCGGTTCATGACGTTATTTACGGTATGTTACAAGCGGATCGCGACTTATGTGATGGCGAACATCTGACAATCCTCCTGAATATATTTGATCAGAGGGGTTTTTTTGACTATTTTGGTTTAGCCGATGTGTCCGGGACTATCAGCAGTAATACAACCTGGACGGAAAATTTTATTCATGTGACAGGAGATGTGACGGTAAATAGCGGCGTGACATTGGAAATCGATTCGGGAGTGTTTGTATTATTTGATGAAGATACCCGGATGACAGTTAATGGTACCTTGATTGCTGAGGGAACTGATGAAAACCCGATTGTTTTTACTTCGTTTAATGAGAATCCGGCAAAGAATGATTGGTACGGCATCCGGTTTGAAGATTCCAGCGTGGATGCTTCATGCAAGATAAAATATTGTAATATAAAGTATGCCCAGTACGGCATTTATTGTAACCGGGCAAATCCAAAGATTCAGAACAATTCAATTTCACATTCAAATTACGGCATTTATTTATATCAATCATCTCCGGCATATATGGAAACTAATTTAATATCTGATAATGGAACCGGTATTTACGGAACATCTTCTGATCCTATTATTACTGATAATTTAATAATAAATAATGGCAGTGGTGTTTTATTCTCTGGAGGTTCTCCGAAATTCTTCGAAAATACTATTCAAGATAACAATACATATGGAGTATACTTTGTTTCGGGTTCTAGTCCGGAATTTGGTCCTACCTCTGGATCCGGGAAAGGCAATAATGTTATTACAGAAAATTCATATGGAGTATATGCCCAGTATTATTCAGATCTTTTTATGGGTAGTCATGGTTATTACCCGGGTGCCAGAATCGGCGGATATAACAGTATTTGCAATAATTCTACCAGAGATGCGACAGCTTACTTTTATACTGATATTGAAGCCGAATATAATTGGTGGGGAACTTCGCCGGTCAGAATAGCCAGTTATGGATCATCTATAAATTATTCATATGCACTCGGAAGTGATCCCGGTGGCGGCTCGTCGTTAGCTAAGCCGACGTTCGAGGATTATTCTGAGTATAATAGTAAAAATAAATGGGCTGGTTTCGATCCCGATAATCCCGATGTAAACAGTCTTTCTGATCTCTGGCTCTGGGGTTATTATCTGTTTCTTGATGGAAAGATTGAAGATGCTATTAGTGTATATAAGATATTGGTCGAGAATTTTTCAAATAATGAATATGCAAATATAGCTTTAGTAAAAATGTATCACTTGTACAATAAAATCGGTAAAGAAGGACTATCCGATTATTTGAACGGATTATTGAGCAATTCAAAAATCGATAGCAATGTTTATCCGATGGCACATTCATTACTAATAAATATATATCTGGATGATAAAGATGTCAGTAAAGCGTTGTATGAAACCGAAAGGATAATAAGTAAATATCCAAATTCAATAACCGAAGAAATGGCAATGTATGCTATGGTTTTAACCGCGTTAAATGACCTTGGTGATAAAGAGAAAGCACTTAAATATACAGAAATGTTAAAACAAAAATACCCTGAAGATGATCTGACATATATGGCTCGCGAGGCAATTGGAGAAGTTGTGACCTGGTCATTAAGTAAACCTATTACCGAGCCTGAATCTGAAGATTTTAATATTCCAGATTGTTACACTCTATCTCAGAATTATCCCAATCCTTTCAATCCGGTTACCACAATCAAATACGATCTGCCGCAGGTGGTTACGGTTAAGTTACAGGTTTTCGATTTGACCGGGCGGTTGGTGCAGACCTTGGTCAACGAGAATAAACCAGCCGGACGTTATTCCGCAGTCTGGAACGCACAAAACGTGAGTTCGGGAATTTACTTCATTCGCCTGAGTGCCGGTGATTTTACGGCGGTGAAGAAGTGCGTGAAATTGAAATGAGAACATTATAATCATGCCAAAAATGCTTTTACACCTGTCCAAATCAGCCCTCCAATTCTTAATCTCAACCTTAACCTTAGCCTTAACCTTAACCTCTTTTTACTCCTGTTCTCCCAAACACAATCCTCAAAATATCAACCTCGCGGTAGCTTTCAGTGGTGATGCGCAGATCGAAGTCGGCGGGCCTTATGTCGGCGCGTCGTTTCATCACAGTTGCATGATTCCCCAGCGGATCAGTTTTTTCAATCCCATTGCGAACAGCATTGATGAAAGCACGGATTACTGGTTCCGGGATACTACTTTTGCGATGGAGGTTGGTCTGAAAATCGGGGTTGGCGAGTGGATCGAATTCAAGCGTCAATCGGCAAAATTCGATCTGACACCCTATAATGTGAAATTTTATCAGGACAACATTCAGATTGCCTATCAATTTTGTAAAGACAAACCGGTGATGGTGATTACTTATACCTTGAAAAATCCCGGTGACCAAACCGAAGTGTTTGAACTGAAAACCCGACTGAGTAATACGATTCGCACCTGCCATACTTACCGCCGGATTCAGGCAGAGCGAACCGAATACGATTCCACAAACTTCAACGCGGTTGCTCACTATTCCGATGCGGAGATTGAAAATATTGTCCTGTTCATCGCCAATGCGACTGCAAAGCCGGTTGAGACCGATTTGGATGAGGGGGCAATATCTTATTTATATAGTGAAGAATTGGTACCCAACGAACAGATCCAAATCGTACAACTGGTTGGTTCAAGTTTTACTCATGAAGTTCGGGATTTTATAGCATATGCGATAAAAAATTATCGGTCGGAAGTCACCGAATATGAGAATTTTATAACGGATAAAGCCATCGGCGAATATAGTTTTAATACTGGCGATCCGGTGTTCGATCGGTCGGTTTATTGGGCGAAAGCCATGCTGGCATCTCTGGATCATTATATCGATGGCGTACTGATTCCAATGCCCTGTCCGGCCGAGTACAATTTTTATTTCACGCATGATGTGCTGGTCACGGATCTGGCGGCGGTGAATTTCGATCTGCCGCGCGTCAAACGCGACCTGGAGTTTATCCTGAAGCATGCCACGGACGATTTCATAATTCCGCATGCTTATTACTGGAAAGATGGCGCTTTTCGGACCGAGTACGCCGATTCCAATAACTGGAACCATTTCTGGTTCATCCAGGTAGCCGCCAGTTATTTGCGGCATTCTGATGATGAACAAATGCTGCGCCGCTGTTATCCTTATTTACAAAAAAGTCTGGATTACGCCCTGCACAGTAAAGAAGCGGACGGTTTGTTGTACGCTTATTATCTGGACGGCTGGGACATCGGTCATAATTTCGGACCGCGGGCGTTTATGACGATCATGGCGATCAAGGGCATCCGCGATTTCGTCTATATTTCGGCAGTATTGCAAAAGAATATAGAGAAATTACCTGAGTATGAACTAATGGCTGAGGAAATGGAGACCGCACTGGAGCAAAAACTGTGGAGCGGCGAGTCCGGATTCCTGATGAATTATTATGAAAACGGTGAGTTGGATCCGCATTATTACAGCGGTTCACTGCTGGCGGCGCATTACGGTTTATTGGATAATGCAAAACGACAGCGACTGATCGCGACTGCCGCTGAAAACCTGGTTGATCCGCATATCGGAACCTATACGGTTTATCCGGCAGATTTTCACCGGCTGGGTGATTTCCTGAAATTCAAAGGCAACGAAGTTGGACCGCCCTATCATTATGCCAACGGCGGCGTCTGGAATCACTGCAACGCCTGGTACAGCCTGGGATTGATGGCGACCGGTCAGCCGGAAAAAGCCGCACAGTTTATTCGCCGGAACATGACCCTGGATGGAATTATTGACAGCCCCAACGGTCAGCCGGCGATGTACGAATATCGCTGTAGTGACGCTAATAATCCTGCGATGTATGGAAAAATAGACAAGCCGAATTTTCTCTGGGCGGCGGGTTGGTATCTGTATGCGCTCTACCATCTCTATGGCGTTCAGGAAAATGTCTGGAACATCTCGATCCAGCCCTTTTTACCGGAGGGGCAAAGCGCTTGTGAATTTGATTTGAATATTGAAGGGAAAAAGAAAAATATTCTGATCCAAAAAGACGTATCTATGACAAGAACAGCGTCGGCGATTTTTAAGAAATCCGACCGCGAGGCGGAATATCAGTTTACCTGTAAAACGCCCGGGCAACCCTATCTGGAGTCGGCGGAAGCCATCGTTTTGTCCTGTGATTATAATTCGCGTAAAGGCGAGTTGAGCGCGGTCTTGAAAGCCTTTCCGGGACATCGGAATCGGGTGTGTATTTTGGCATCGGCTAAACCGGGTGGGATAAATTTTGAAAACCGGACAATTGAGAATTATGAAGTAACCAGGGTTGGTGATAGTTATCGAATCGGCATAAATGTAATACACACTCAGACCGACAGTGAATTAATAATCAAATATAATCCAAGGTAAAGAATGATTAATAAAATTGTCAGTAAAATTTTAATAGTGAGCATCAGTCTGATGGTAGCGGGTTGTACGAATCTCCGGGAGTCGAAGCCTGATCTGGCCGTTAATTTTGACGGTGATGCCAAGATTGAAGTCGGCGGACCTTATGTCGGCGCGTCGTTTCATCACAGTTGCATGATTCCCCAGCGGATCAGCTTCTTCTATCCGGTGGCGAATAGCATTGACCATAGCCACGATTACTGGACGCGGGACACCTCTTTTGTAGCGGACTGGAAATTGCAGATCGGCGACTCTCCGGCGATTGAAACTGGCAAAGAGCCAGCCGAATTTGATCTGACGCCCTATGCGGTCAGTTTTTACGATAATAGCGAGAACTACTCTATAAAAGCCGATTACCGCTTTTGCCATAAGAAACCAGCCATGGTGCTCAGTATCCGTATCGTCAATAACTCCACCGAATCGCAATATTTTCAATTTGAAACGCAACTGCGGACTTCGATTCGCACCTGCCATACCTTTCGCTGGATCGAGCGGGCCGATTCGGAGATTGAAGATAATACGATTTATACAAAATTTGATGCCGCCGACGCCGATTCGGCGGTAGTTTTTGTGGCTAATGCCGGCGAATTGCCGGTGGGATGCTCCAGCGCCGCACCGGATCAGCCGCCTTATGCCGGATTTATTTATAAGAAGAAATTACAATCCGGCGAAGCGCTGAATATCGTTCAGATCATCGGTTCGTCCAAACCAAAGGAAAGTAAACCTTTGGTTGAATATCTCCGAAAAAATTACCCGGCGGAAATTGACCGGTATGAAAAATTCGTCAATGAACAGGCTTTTAAAAAAAGCGTTCTGAAAACCGGTTCGCCGGCAAGTGATCACTCGACGGCTTATGCCCGGGCGGTGCTGGCGTCCAATGCCCATTATCTGGACGGCGAAATTGTGCCGATGCCTTGCCCGGCGGAATATAATTTTTATTTCACTCACGATGTTCAGGTAACCGATCTGGCGGCGGTAAATTACGAGCCGGAACGGGTAAGGCGCGACCTGGATTATATTATCCGGCATGCCGATCAAAACCATATCATTCCGCATGCCTATTACTGGAAAGATGGCAAATATGTGACCGAATACGCCAGCTCCGACAACTGGAACAATTTTTGGTTTGTGCAAGTGAGCGCCAAATATCTGCGTCATTCCGGCGACCGGGCATTTCTTGAAAAACTGTATCCGTTTATTGCGAAAAGTATCGAACGGTCGCTTTTAACTCTGGAAAAAGATAACCTGATGTGGTCGTACCGACCGGACTGGTGGGACATCGGGCACAATTACGGACCGCGAACCTACATGACGATTTTGGCGATCAAGAGTCTGCGGGATTACATTTACATTTCTACTGTCTTGAATAAAAATTCCGAGCTAGTAGAAAAATACCGGAAATTAGCGGACGTTATGCAGACGGCGCTGGTGCAGAAATTGTGGCATGAGGATCTGAACTTTCTGGTGAATTATCATAATGACGGAACGCTGGACGAACACTACTATATTGGCTCCTTGCTGGCGGCGCATTATGGTTTTTTGGATGCCGATAAGCGGGATCGTCTGGTGAAAACCGCAACATCCAGAATGGTTGATCCGAAAGTCGGTATCTACAATGCCTTTCCGATGGATTTTGAAAAATGGGGCGATTTTATGCAATTCGTCGGTAATGAAGCCGGCGCGAAGTATTACTACTTCAATGGCGGCGTTTGGCCGCAGGGTAATGCCTGGTACGCTCTGGCGCTGATCGCCAATGATGAGAAGCAAGCGGCGGCCGAATTCATCGCTCAGACAATGTCATTACACGGCATCATGAAAGGTCCCAACGGTCAGCCGGCTTATTATGAAGTTCGCAATGCCAATCGGGAAAATCCGGCTGAATACGGCAGTGTGGACAAACCGCAGTTTTTATGGGCGGGGGCATGGTATCTGAATTGCCTCTATCATCTGTACGGAGTGCGGGAAAATGACTGGAATATTGCGCTCGAGCCATTTTTACCGAAAGACCAGAACGCTTGTCAGTTTACGCTATTTGTCAATGGTCAGCCGACGTTGGTCGATATCAGTGGGCATGGCGAAATTATCCAAACCCTGAAATATGACGGCAAGCTAGCGCATTCAGCGGTATTCCCAATAGAAATGCCGCCAGTAAAAAGTGTCGAGATCATTTTAGGCGATTCTCCGAAAGAGCCGTATTTAAAAACCACAGACGCCATTCTGCATCAATGCCAATATCGAAGTCGGCAACTATTATTAACTCTTCGCGGAATTCCTTCCTTAAATAATGAGACCGCTATAATTAGTCCCCAAAAACCTGTACAGGTAACATTGAACGGACAGCCGCTGAGTGAAGGTTGGTTGACTAACAAAGTGGTGTACGGATATTTAACCAGGATCTGTTTTGAAATGACTGGTTCGGACGATAAATTAATTGTACAATTTTAGAACAGGAAATATGACGTACAATAAGGCAATAATAACCTTTCTTCTCCTTTCGTGCGCGCTCAATACTTCCTGTGAAAAGAAGCGGGCGGCGCAACCTGTTGCGGAGCAGGGCGCCGTCCGACTGACCTACTGGTGCGCCTCCAATCAGGATGAAATTAATTTTGCGAGAGAATTAGTCGATAGTTGGAATGCCGATAATTCTCAAATCCAGGTATTTCTGCAACCAATTCCCGCCAGTCAGTCGTCAGAGGAAGCTCTCCTGGCGGCGATCGCTGGAAAGACCACCCCGGATATTTGTTCGAATATGTGGCCGGGAGCGATGGACGATTTTACTTCCTCGGGTGGATTGGTGCGGTTTGATCAATTCCCGGATTTTATAGCGTATGTGCAAAAACGGATGCCGGCGGCATTGCTCGAATCGTTCAGGTCTCCGGATGGGCATTATTACCAGATTCCGTGGAAGACCAATCCGATCATGGTTATGTACAACAAAAAAATGTACCGGGAAGCCGGCGTTACCAAACCAATTCGCACATATAGTGAATATTTAACCGCGTCAGCAAAAATTACCAGAGACGTCGATGGTGACGGTCGTATCGACCAGTGGATGGGCTACCGTGATATACGTCCGATCTGGTGGCAAAGATTGTTCGATTATTATACCTTTTATATTGCGGCCTCGGGCGGTGAAACCCTTTTTGACGGCACCGACATTGCCTTTGAGAACACGGCTTCGGTGAAAGTTTTTCAGTTTTTCAGCGAGATATACCGAAACGGCTATTATCCGTTGACGACTTTCCAGGGCGATGCTTTTTTGGCCGGACAAGTCGCGACCCAGTTTACCGGGCCCTGGAATATTACCCATGTGGAGAATTTCAAGGCGCCCGGATTCGAGTATGGCATTTCACCGATTCCGGTGCCGGATGATCATACCGGGCTGGTCTATACTTACGGCGATCATAAGAATATTTCAATTTTCAGTACGACTAAATACCCCGAAGCCGTCTGGCAATTTGCCAAATACCTGATATCGGCTCAGGCCGATTTGCGATTGCTGGAGATTTGCAGTCAGATTCCTTTGAGGAAAAATTTGACTACGGATCCGCTTTATCATAATTATTTTCAGCAAAATCCAATGATGATGCAATTTGCCGAGCAGGCACCTTATACGCGTGGCGTGGATGGCTCATCGGTTTTGAAAGAGATATTCGATGCCATTTCACAGGAATACGAAGCCTGTGCGGTCTACAACAAACGGACCCCCGAAGAGGCGATCAATAAAGCGACCAAAAGGGCGCAGGTGATTATTGCCTGGAGTAAAAGATGAGGAATACCAGACCTTCGGTAATTAAAAACAGCTCCCGAACCGGCTACCTGATGAGTCTTCCGTACGTTTTGTATTTCTGTCTGTTTATCGGCTTTCCGATAGTGTTTTCCTTTATTCTTATTTTTCATAAATGGAATGTTGTCACACCGATGCAATGGATTGGCTTGCGCAACTTCAGTCGGCTTTTTCAGGACATCCAGTTCTTTATCTCAATCCGCAATACACTTGTCTTTCTGGTTATTCATATTCCATTGCAAATTATTGTAGCCCTGATGCTGGCGCTTTTGCTGAATCGGAAGATCAAATTAAAAGGCTTTTTTCGGGCGCTTTACTTTTTACCGGTGGTTGTATCGGGCGTCGTGATTACGATTCTCTGGCAACAATTGTATGCCTACGAGACCGGCTTGCTAAATTTACTAATGACGAAGCTCGGTATTACGAAAATTCCCTGGCTGATCAATACTAACTGGGCGATGCCGTCCATCGCGATTATGGCAACCTGGAAAAATGTCGGTTTGTACATAGTCTTGTTTTTAGTCGGTTTGCAGGGCATTCCGCGTTATTTGTATGAAGCCGCCGAAATTGACGGCGCCCGATCACTTCAGCAATTTTTCCATATTACTTTGCCGGCTTTGAACAGCACGATAGTGTTGGTGGTGATTTTATCAACAATCGGTGGATTCTCGTTATTCATCGAACCGTTTGTTATGACCGGCGGCGGGCCAATGAACAGTACGCTTTCAGCCATGCTGTACATTTATAACCAGGCTTTTTATTTCGGGCATATGGGTTACGCGGCGACGCTTGGATTTTTCTTTGCGTTTATCATCCTGATGGTGGTTTTAATCCAGAAAAAATTCGTTGAGAGGAAGGACTGATGAAAAAGCCAATAACCTATATTTTACTGATTATTGGCGGTCTGATGTTCGCCTACCCGTTTTTATGGATGATATCCGCGACTTTCAAGCCGGAAATCGAGATTGGAACGATTGGGCTTTGGTCGTCGAATTTCAGTTTGCGCAGTTATGCCGCTGTGTTCCAGAAAATCCCGATCGCCCGCGCATTCCTGAACAGTTTATTCGTTTCAATCTGCGTCACATTCTCGGTGATCCTATTTGGTTCGATTGTAGGGTACGCCCTATCGCGCCTGCGTTTTTTCGGTCGTGATTTTCTGCTGGGAGTGATTCTCTTCACGATGGTTATTCCATTCCAGATTACTTTGATACCAATGTACATTTTAATGGTCAAATTCGGATGGGTGGACAGTTACATAGCCTTGATCGTGCCAGGGATGATCAGTGCTTTTGGGATTCTGCTTTTCAGACAATTTTTTATGGACATCCCCCAGGACCTGATTGACGCCGCCAAAATCGATGGTTGTAATGATCTCGAAATTCTTTTCAAGATTATTTATCCACTCTCCAAACCGGTCATCATTACGGTCGGGATTGTATCATTTATGGGAAGCTGGAATGACGTGCTCTGGCCGTTAATTGTAATCAGATTACAAAAGTTGATGACCTTGCCGCAAATGGTAACGATTTTCGCGGTCGGCGGACAGGCTGACGGTCAGCTGGGCGCGCAGCTCGCCGCGGCAACCCTTTTAGCTGTGCCGATTATTCTGGTCTACGCTTTCTTCCAGCGTTATTTCATCGAAAGCATGGCCACTACCGGATTGAAGAATTGATGAGAAATATGCACGCAGTTGTTTACAATGGCAAGAGCTTAATACTGGTTGAAAAACCATGTCGCAAAATTCGTCCGGATGAGGTCTTGCTGAAAATCGCTGTTTGCGGAGTTTGCGGAACGGATATTAAAATCATAGCCGGGCAGTCGCACGCCGCACCGCCGGTAGTTCTCGGGCATGAGTTTTGTGGTAGCGTGGTAGAAAAAGGGAAAGATGTAACCGATCTGAATATCGGCGATTTTGTGGCGGTTGATCCGAATATTGCCTGCGGTCATTGCCAGTATTGCCGGCGCGGCCAGGTCAATCTGTGCGAAAACCTTAAGGCTCTGGGCGTTGATATTGACGGCGGATTTGCCGAATACTGTGTCGCACCCGCCGGACAGTGTTTTCATATGCCGCTAAAGACCGATCCGCTTCAGGCGACTTTACTGGAACCGCTTTCCTGTGCGCTCTATGGTTTTCAAAAAGCCGCGATCAAAGCCGCTGAGAGCGTTCTCATATTTGGCGGCGGAATGATCGGTATTCTGATGCTGAAACTGGCGCGTCTTTCATCAGCTCGTCAGGTAATCGTTGTCGAGCCGGATGCAAACCGCCGGAAACTATGCCTGAAAATGGGCGCCGATCTGGTTTATGACTCCGGTGATCGGAACGTAAAGGCAATTCTTGACGCAACGCAAGGCGGAGCCGAAGTCGTGATCGAATGCGCCGGAGCACCTCTGGCGGTCGAACAGGCTTTGCGTATGATAAAAAACGGCGGACGATTAGTGATTTTTGGCGTCAGTCCGGCGGGGCAGAAAATACCTATTGTACCTTACGAAATTTATCGGCGTGATATTAATATAATCGGCTCTTTTCTGAATCCATTCACTTTTAAAAATGCGGTGGATTTGCTTGTGACCGGACGAATCAAATTAAACGGACTTGATATAAAAGCATTCGGATTAACCGATATTCAGGTCGCTTTTGAAAATCAGAAACGGCAAAAGAGTTTAAAGACGGTGATAGATTTACGATGAAAACTTATGATGTCATATGTCTGGGGGAAGCGCTGGTCGACCTGATATCACAGGCGCCCGGGAAAGATTTGGCTGATGTCAAACTTTTCAAAAAATTCGCAGGCGGCGCCCCGGCAAATGTGGCTGTCGGTTTGGCTCATCTAGGATGTCAGGTGGCTTTCAATGGAAAAGTCGGAGATGATTCATTCGGTCGTTTCCTGAAGAATTTTTTAAACCGTAATGGAGTAAATACTGAGCTCTTGCTCAACGATCCGGTACATCGCACGCGCCTGGCGTTTGTGGAAATTGCGGATAACGGCGAGCGCGCTTTTGAATTTGCTGAAAAGCATCCGGCTGATTCCGCGCTGAAAGCGGGTGATTTTTCGCTCGAATTTCTGAAAAGAGCAGAAATCGTCCATTTCGGTTCTTTGCCCCTGACAGTGCCCACAAATAGAAAATTATTTAACCAATTAATAAATCAACTCAATCACGAAAAGGTCCTGACATCATTCGATCCGAATTATCGACCAGCGCTGTGGAAAACGCCCCGCATCGCCAAAATGGTTTTAGAAACAATTGCATCCCAATGCCGGATTCTAAAAGTGAACCTGGAAGAAGCCCGGTTGTTGAGCGGAACGGAGTGTATTGAGGAACTATTATCTAAATTATTTTACTCTAATACATTGCTTTTAGCCATAACTCTCGGTAAAGATGGTTGTATTTTGAAAAATCGGCAACGCCGGGTAGAAATTCCTAGCTTTAAGGTAAAAGTAGCCGACACAACCGGTTGCGGCGATGCATTTACGGCCGGATTGCTGATGGGACTGATCAAATCGGGTCGATCTCCCGGTGAATTAGACGAATCTGAGTTGCTTAAAATTGGACAACAGGCTAACGCCATGGCCGCGCTGACCGCAACCCGCTTTGGTGCGACCGAAACCCTATTAAAATACCATGAAATTGATATGTTTATAAAATCACAAATTAGAAAAAGAGGTATAAAGAAATGATCAAATTAGTTCGTGTCTCACAGGAACCGATTCTTAAACCTGTACCAGAACATAGCTGGGAACGCGCCGCAGTCTTCAATGCCGGGGCGGTCTATGAGAAAGGATTATACCACATGATTTATCGGGCAACCGATATAGGAGGACACAAGAATTATGGTGATTACATAAGTCATTTCGGTTATGCTGTCAGTAAGGATTTACTTAACTGGCATCGCCTCTCTGAGCCGATTATGAAAAATAATGTGCCCCAGGAATCACGAGGCCCGGAAGATCCGCGCATCGTTAAAATCGGTGAAACGTATTATATGACTTACGTTGGTTTCGCCAATCGGTTTCCGGGCGATTACCGGATTTGCCTGGCGACGAGCACCGACCTTGTCCACTGGCAACGCCATGGCGTATTACTTGATGAAGAGAATAAAAATTCTTCGCTTTTTCCGGAAAAGATCAAGGGCGAATACCTGCTCCTGCATCGTCGACGTCCCGATATCTGGATCGCTTCTTCCTCGGATTTGAAGAATTTTACCAATCATATTTGCATCATGACCACAATTGACGATGATTGGCAGTCAACCCGCATCGGGATCGCCGGTCCGCCGGTCAGACATCCACAGGGTTGGCTTTTGTTTTATCATGCCATCGATAAATTCAACGCTTACCGGCTCGGTGTCGCCCTGCTGGATTACGATAATCCGCGCCGCGTGCTAGCCCGTCAATCGCGCCCGGTTATCGAGCCGGAACTTGACTGGGAAATCAATGGATTCGTGCCCAACGTCATTTTCAGTTGTGCGACAGTCGAAAATGACGACAAATACGTGGTGATTTATGCCGGGGCCGATACGGTTATCGGCGCCGCCTGTATCAATAAAAGCGATGTGGTTTTCGATAAAAAGGACTGGCTGATTTAGATGCGAAAACTCAGTTTTCCAGTTATAATATGTATTCTGCTTTTGGTTGCCTGCAGTAAGTCTGATAGGCGATCCCCGGTCAATCTGAGTCATGCTCTCAGACTGGTAGATTCGATTGCGGTCAACGGAGAGCAACTCTATTATATTGCGATCTATGCCGATTATCCCGATTATAAACCGGTCGCCGCTAAAGATGAAGGAATTACCTGTGTCGATGATGTCGGACGCTTTCTGGAAGTTTTGGAGAATGAAATTCTGCATAATGATAACCGAAATCTTCTACCGACAGTCAAAGGACTTACCAAGTTCCTATTATATATGTGTCGCGCAGACGGTCTCTGGTATAACTTTCTCGAAACCGATGGCCGGATCAATACTACGCATGTCAACAGTCAGGCTGATTTCGGCTGGTGGGCGACCCGCGGAATACGCGGTTTGACGGCGGCTTATTTAACTTTAAAACAATTCCCAAACGAATCCGAATTGTTAGAGCAGATTGATAAATGCCTCAGAACAACTTTAAAACAAATGGATTCTGATCTGGCAAAATACCCGCTCAAAGTTGCGGGTGATTTCGGTTCGGCGGTACCGGCCTGGCTGGTTAAATCGGCGCCGGATATGAACGGCGAGCTGTTGCTGGCGCTTTGCAAACTTCAAGGCAGTGGCGATTTTGAACTGAGGCCGGCAATTCAGAAAATCGCCGAAGGATTGGTTGGATTTCAGCTTCGACGCGAAGGGCATCCACTGGACGGTTTATATTTTTGCTGGGAAAATACCTGGCATGATTGGGGCGCCAACCAACCCCTGGCTTTGCTGGAGGCTTTTAAGATTACCAGCGATTCGACATTTTTTAAAAGTGTTCAAATTTGGGCTGATAATTTTGTACCCTTTCTGATCAAAAATAAACTGCCGCGCGAAATTACTTTAAATAAGGATGGTAGCTATCAAACGACTGCACTCCCGCAGATTGCTTATGGCATTAATGCCCTGTACAGCGGCATTCAGACTTTTGCCAACCTGAGTAATGAAGATCGATTTAAACGATATGCAGAGCGAATTTTCAACTGGTTCAATGGTGATAATCCAGCCCGGATGCGGATGTACTGGCCGGAAACCGGGGTCACTTTTGATGGTATTGACGAAGATAAAAAAGTCAACCGCAACTCCGGGGCGGAGTCGACTATTGAAGGTTTGTTGGCTCAACAGAGAAAATATTATCGCAATTAATCCGAAGAGGAAAAAATGGCGCAAATCATTTTGAATCATATCACTAAAGAATTCGATAAAGGAATAAAAATTATCCACGACTTAAGTCTGGCAGTCCACAACGGTGAATTTTTGGTTTTGGTCGGGCCGTCCGGTTGCGGCAAATCAACCACTCTGCGCATGATCGCCGGACTGGAAAGTGCCACAGTCGGTGATATTTTTATCGG
This sequence comes from Fidelibacterota bacterium, assembly GCA_023229045.1. GTDB lineage: Bacteria > Fidelibacterota > UBA2242 > UBA2242 > UBA2242 > JAGNGI01. The sequence continues at coordinate 1,100 of JALOAB010000023.1, read as the reverse complement.
AGATAAACGAGTTAACGATATTCCACCCAAAGATCGCGACATTGCCATGGTTTTCCAGAATTATGCGCTTTACCCGCATATGACGGTATTCGAGAACTTGGCTTTTGGCCTCAAACTCCGCAAGTATCCTAAAAATGAGATTAAACAGCGTGTCGATGAAGCCGCCGCAATTTTGGAAATCGAAGACCTGTTAAACCGCAAACCGCGCCAACTTTCCGGTGGTCAGCGTCAGCGTGTGGCTTTGGGACGCGCAATAGTGCGCAAACCACAGGTGTTTCTTTTTGATGAGCCGCTTTCGAATCTAGATGCCAAATTGCGATTGCAGATGCGCACTGAAATCAAGAAACTACATCAAAAGTTAAAAACGACTATGGTGTATGTTACCCATGATCAGGTGGAAGCTATGACCATGGGCGACCGGATCGCCGTCATGAAATCCGGTTTAATTCACCAGATCGATAATCCGGTGAATGTTTATGAATCGCCGGCTGATCTGTTTGTGGCGGGATTTATCGGTTCGCCTTCAATGAATTTCATCCAGGTTGCGATCGGGCAGAACGAAAACATATATGCCGACGAAGGTCGGATCCGTATAAATCTGCCGGCTGAACATTCCGAAAAGCTTAAAACCTATATTGGAAAGAATTTAATCCTTGGCATCCGACCGGAAAGCATTTCGATGCATCCGCTCGATCAAACCGCCGCAGAAATAAACCTCAGGCTTGAACTGTGTGAGCCAATGGGCAATGAAACCTATCTTTACCTAACGACCGGTCGTACCAATCTCGTCGCTCGCAGTAATCTCACTCCTAATGAAAAAACCGGTTCGGTAATTACGATGTATATTGATTTACAGCATGTCCATTATTTTGATCCGCAAACCGAAAAAGTGATTTAAAACTCGCCCCCTTTAAATAAAAAAACTTAACTTATCGACATGGTGAATTTGGATCCTCAAAAGGTTCGATAAGAGAAGTGATGTATAACAGAAAGGTAAGAGTTTTAAAATCAATCCGATGCACTAGGCTCCTGATCGGTTTTATCATACTCTTCTCGCTGACATCGGCTCAGCAATTGGAAATTCATCACATCAATGTAGG
>JALOAB010000296.1 GCA_023229045.1 Fidelibacterota bacterium | reverse complement strand
TAAGTGTCCCACGGCAGATCAAATTTGATCGCCCGGAACGGCAGTTTGGCGGTTTCTTCCCGGGCTTTGATTTCGTTGATTCTGATTCCATTGCGAATATCTTCCGCCAGCGCCAGCGCGCCGTAAATCAATCCGCGACCATCGCCGCCGGTTATCGTTATCTGATTTTTATTCGATACAATGTTAAACGCCTCGGAGCTCAAACGGACAGTATCTATTACGAGATGAATATCGAATTCGGCCGACTGATTGGCTATCGAATAGCCGCTCTCTTCGAGCGCTTGGCGGAGCATTCTGACCGCATAATCAGATTGCGCTGAGGAGCTTGCCGGATTGATGGAAAGGATTTCAGTCGAATTTACCCAGAAAGGAAATATTAATAATAAACCTAACAGGATTCCCGACAAACGGTACAATTTTATGTGATGGACGGGATTTCTCTTTTTTCTCATATTAATCGGGTAAACAGTTTTACTTATGGTGTTTTTATTTTGCCTGTAACTTATCCTTAACGATAATATACTTAAGTCCACAGCGCGGGCATTTGACTTCTTGGTCGAATTTGGGCAGGATTTCACCGCATTCGCAAGCCCAGCCGATTTGCCGGGCTGGAACGCCAACCATCAAGGCGTAATCGGGCACATCTTTAGTCACTACGGCGCCGGCGCCGATAAAGGCGTGCCGGCCGATCGTATTCCCGCATACAATCGTGGCGTTGGCGCCGATCGAAGCCCCTTCTTTTACCAGAGTCTTGTGATAAAATTCCGCGCCTCTCTGCGGATACTTACAACGCGGATCGAGCACATTTGTGAAGACCATCGACGGCCCGCAAAAGACATGATCTTCCAGGGTAACACCTTCGTAAACCGAAACGTTATTCTGAATTTTTGCGAAATTCCCAATGACGACGTTATTGCCAATGTTGACATTCTGCCCGATCGAACAATTCCGACCAATCACGGCGCCGGATTGAATATGACAAAAATGCCAGACTTTAGTATCCGCGCCAATCTGAACATTCTCATCGACATACGAAGATTCATGGATGAAGTAATTCATTTTAAGTTCCTTAAAGTGCATGGTTGCATGATTGTATGATTGAGGTGATATGATCTATTGATAATCTGAATTCCATTTCTTGCCTTCACCGATCATTTTTAAAATTGTTTTATTCATTTTGATAATTTCATTTTCTATCTCATATAATTTCGTATCTAAAGTTTCGAATTCTGTAAGTGAAATTTGCCCAGCCGCTTTTAGAGCATGAATTTGCGAACAATTTTCGGCAGTCGAACCAAGAGCTATCTCATTGAATCTAAGGTTTTCTTTCGGCGAGCGACGGGCATATCCTTCGGCAATATTTGATGAAATCGATAAAGCTGAATCTTCTATCTGGGCTTTGATTTTTAAAGGAATTGCTTTATTGGTGGATAACGCCTCAAAGTTCATTTTATAGTATTCGATAGAAAGCTTCCAGATATCTCACTTTCGAAAACCCCTGTTAATATTTTTTCGTTGTGAAAATTCTTCAGGCATTAATCAATAGACCTAACCATCATGTAACCATGCAACCATGCATTCAAACAATCATTTTCTCAATTTATCACATCCTGATAGAACTTAACCACCTTCTCGGCCACATAAGCCTGCATCTCTTCCGTCAGTTCCGGATAGATCGGTAACGCCAGGGAGTGTTCAGCCGCATATTCACTGTGCGGGAAATCGCCGCGTCTGTAACCTAGATATTTGAAACACTCCTGCAGATGAAATGGAACCGGATAGTAAACTTCTGTTCCGATTTCACTTTCGGCCAGATAGCGGCGCAATTCATCGCGTTTTTCAGGAGCGATAATGACATATTGATTATAGATATGATATGCGCGTTGATAAACGATTTGAGGAGTTTGGACTGCGGAGCCGGCTAGGACTTTGTCGTAATACTGAGCGTTACGTTGGCGGGCTTGATGCCAGTTCTCTAAGTGTGGCAATTTTATCAGCAAAGCCGCGGCTTGTATTGTATCCAGGCGGAAATTACCGCCGATCAAAGAATGGTAGTACTTCGGATGCGAGCCGTGATTCCGTAATGTGATCAATTTTTCAGCCAGCGCGGAATCGTTGGTCACGATCATCCCGCCGTCACCGATTCCACCCAGATTCTTACTGGGAAAAAATGAATAACAGCCCATCGATCCCAGCGTACCGGCTTTTTTCAAACCCGACTTGGAAGGATAACGCGCTCCGATAGCCTGCGCCGCATCTTCGATTACCGGGACATTGTATCTGGCAGAAATTTCCAGGATAGGATCGAGATCGGCGCATTGCCCGTATAAATGAACCGGTATAATGGCTTTGACTTTAGCGGCGCTGGATGGATTTTTGGTAAACCACCTCTTCAATTTTTGCGGATCAAGATTAAAAGTCGCCGGATCAATATCCACAAAAACCGGCCAGGCGCCCAGGCGGGCAACCACCCCGGCAGTCGCAAAAAACGAATAGGGCGTTGTGATCACCAGATCACCGGGTTTGACATCCAGCGCCATCAGCGCGATCAGCAGGGCGTCTGTGCCGGAACTGACGCCGATAGCATGCTGTACTTCACTATAACCGGCAATCTGTTTTTCAAGTTCGGCAACCGCCGCGCCCATGATATATTGGGTCGAATCCAGCACATCACCAACGGCTTTAAAAAGTTCCGGTCGGATGGTATCGAGCTGAGCCTTGAGATCCAGTAAAGGTACTTTCATAAAAATCCTTATTTAAAATATAGCGAGCGTTTTCCTAACATTTAAAATTTTGCGTCGCTCCTTCCAATGGCTCCGCCTCGTCAGCTACAATTAGCGACGAGACGAAAAAATAGAAACCCAACTAAATTTCGGGTTATATTGGGATAATTACCAGTCCACTGCCGTGACTATTCTCACAGAAGCTGTGTTTTTTACGACAAATTGCTGGTCATTATCGAAATCGGTCATTTAAAGTAAAAAGGGGGAAATCAGTTTATCCGTTTCTATAAATCTTTCTTACATATCTCCCTGTCATACAAACGCCGTAATTTTATCGAAAACTGGCATTAACTCCAACATAAAAAATTCCCTCGAC
>JALOAB010000295.1 GCA_023229045.1 Fidelibacterota bacterium | reverse complement strand
GAGTTACCCGAAACCGTTGACAGCGGTGTGCAGACGACTGAACAATCCAGCTCCAAACTCGGCATTCGGGTTGACGAAATTAATTCCGAAATTGCCAGTCAATTTCGCATCAATGAGAATGAAACCGGCGTTGTCGTCACGGGCGTCGATCGCGACGGGCGTGCGGCGCGGATTCTGCAAGCCGGAGATGTTATCAAGCGCGTCGGCGAAAAGGATGTCAGAAACGTCGCCGAATACCAGAAAGCCCTCGAAGAAATCAAAAACGAGGTCGTACTAATTCTCATCAAACGTGGTAACACTACCTTCTTTGAAACGATAGACCTCAGCAAGTAACCACTAAACTTCATATCTCCTTTTGGCAGGGCTTCCCATGCGGAAGCCCTTCTTTTATTAATAGTTGGAAGTGCCATTTTGATTGTTTTTTAGGAAGGTTAAATCTAAATTTCGCGGTTATTTTGAATGGTAACAGGTGACAGTAAAATTCATAATGGAGAATCACAAATTATAACATGAATCAGTTAGGCAAATTTCTGATAATATTCGGAATCGGGCTGATCGGTTTGGGCATTATTCTGACCCTCACCGGCAAGATGCCGTTCCTGAATAAAATCGGACGCCTGCCGGGTGATATCATCATTCGGCGCGAGAATTTTACCTTTTATTTTCCATTGACAACTTGCTTGCTGATCAGCCTGGCACTTTACATTATTTTCAATCTATTGCGGCGTTAGGAGGTTTTTTCTAGGTGATAAAGAAAGTTCCGACAGCGGTGGACTTTGTGGCGCTTGAACATGAAATCCTGAAATTCTGGGAAGAGCAACAGATTTTCAAAAAACTGGTGGCGCAGAATGCGAATGGTCCAAAGTGGTCATTTATAGATGGTCCCATAACCGCCAACAATCCGATGGGCGTTCATCATGCCTGGGGGCGCACTTATAAGGATATTTTTCAGCGCTATAAAGCCATGGACGGTTTTCGCACCCGCTACCAGAATGGTTTTGATTGCCAGGGATTGTGGGTTGAAGTTGAAGTCGAAAAGGAACTCGGCTTTAAATCCAAAACCGATATCGAGGCATACGGCATCGAAAAGTTTGTTGAACACTGCAAAGCCCGCGTCCGCAAATATTCCAAAATCCAAACCGAACAGTCGATACGATTGGGCTACTGGATGGACTGGGACAATTCCTACTACACGATGTCCGAGGAAAATAATTATACCATCTGGCTCTTTCTGAAAAAATGCCACGAGCAGGGTTGGATTTATAAAGGGCACGACGTCATGCCATGGTGCACGCGTTGCGGCGCGGCGCTATCCGAGCATGAAATTGCTACTGAGGGCTACAAGGAACTGACCCACACCAGCGTTACGGTAAAATTTCCGCTGATCGATCGTCCCGGCGAAGCTCTTTTGGTCTGGACGACTACTCCCTGGACTTTAACTTCTAATACAGCCGCGGCGGTTCACCCGGAGTTAACTTATCTGAAAATCCGTCAGGGCGCTGAGATATTGTACATTGTCGAAGGTCTTGAAAAAGATGTTATAAAAGGCGAATACACCGTCGAAGAAAAAATCACCGGTAAGGATATGCTCGGCTGGACCTATCACGGACCATTCGATGATTTGCCGGTTCAGGCCGATGTCAGGCACATCGTGATTGCCTGGGAAGAGATCAGCGCCACGGAAGGCACCGGTATCGTGCATATCGCACCCGGTTGCGGTCAGGAAGACTTTGAACTTGGTAAGATCAACAATCTCTCGGTACTGGCTCCGCTGGATGAGTTCGGCAATTATCTGGAAGGTTTCGGCTGGCTGACCGGACGAAATGTTGACGGTATCAGCAAAGTCATTATCAAAGATCTGGAAACGAAAAGCATCCTGTATCGCGCTGATTCTTATACTCACCGTTATCCGGTTTGCTGGCGGCACGGCACTGAATTGATTTTTCGCCTGGTGGATGAATGGTTTATCGCTATGGATGGCGTGCGTCAGGCAATGATGGACGTGACCCGCAAGATTCGCTGGATTCCCGAATATGGTTTACAGCATGAACTGGATTGGTTACGCAATATGCACGACTGGATGATTTCCAAGAAACGCTACTGGGGTTTGGCTCTGCCGATTTACGTCTGTCAGGATTGCGGTCAGATTACCGTTATCGGTAGCCGTGAGGAATTAAAGGAAAAAGCCGTTGAAGGCTGGCAACAGTTCGAAGGTCATTCACCGCATCGTCCCTGGATTGACTATGTAAAAATCGCCTGCCCGAAGTGCGGCGCCAAAGTCAGCCGCATTCCGGATGTCGGCAATCCCTGGCTGGATGCCGGAATCGTACCCTATTCAACTTTACATTACACCACCGACCACGCCTATTGGAAAGAATGGTTTCCGGCCGAATTCATCTGCGAATCACTGCCCGGTCAATTCCGCAACTGGTTTTACTCGCTGTTGGCAATGAGTACCGTGCTGGAAAATCGCGAACCGTTCCGGACGATTCTGGGGCATGCGCTGGTTAAAGATGAAAAAGGTCAGGACATGCACAAAAGCGCCGGCAACGCCATCTGGTTTGACGAAGCCGCCGAGAAAATGGGCGTGGACGTCATGCGCTGGTTATACGCCGATCACAATCCCTTCAACAACCTGAATTTCGGTTATAGTGTTGCTCAGGATTTCCGTAAGCACCTGATCACTCTCTGGAACTCGTATTCCTTTTTTGCAACTTATGCCGAACTGGATGGCTATTCGCCGCACAAGCATAAAGTCGCCCCGCAAAATCTCAGCGAACTGGATCGCTGGTTATTAGCCCGGTTGACGAAATTGATCAAAATCGCCCGTGAAGCGATGGATGAATACAATGTCGCCCGCCTCATGAAAGGAATCGACGACTTCCTGGAAGTGCTGTCCAATTGGTATATCCGGCGCAGTCGCCGCCGCTTCTGGAAATCAGCCAACGACCAGGACAAATGGAGCGCCTATCAGACTTTGTATCAGGCTCTGAAAGGTTTGATCCTGATTTTAGCGCCAATCACTCCGTTCATCACCGAAAAAATTTATCAGAATCTCGTCAGAGGATTGGAACCGGATGCGCCCGAAAGCATTCATCTGGCT
>JALOAB010000294.1 GCA_023229045.1 Fidelibacterota bacterium | reverse complement strand
TGGAAGCCATCGCGAAATTGAAGCCGTGTCCAATTCATCGTATGTCCTTTCGTGGTGTTACCGAACATGTTGTCGATATTGATAAGGCTGGTAATACACGTTGGTTAGGTAAACACGGTGAAGATTTGGCGGCTCTTTATCTTTACCGACTCGGGTATCGGATAATTCAACGTAATTTTCATCTCGGCGCATACGGTGAAATCGACATTATCGCCCGGAAAGATAATATTCTGTGTTTTATTGAGGTGAAGACTCAGCGGCGTCCGAAATTCGGTCCGCCGGAAAGCTGGGTAGATGACAGGAAAATCAGGCAGGTCGGAATGATCGCGGATGGATATTTATCCCAAAATCCGGTCGAAGATTTAGAATGCCGCTTTGATGTGGTCGCCGTCAACCTGAGAGGGCATGAGGTTCAAATCGAACATATTCCGGATGCCTTCCGACTGTAATTTATCCATATTAATTTCTGACTCTAAAAATACCTTAGAGCGCGATCGGATAGATCGGTCGAATATCGATCGGCAGATGTTCCAGCTTCTTGACGGTTTCGGTGATCAGCGGTGTTGCGACACTGTATTTTTGGATTAACTCTTGAGCGCCGGCATAATCGCCTTTGGCTTCAATCAACAGGACATCAGCCGCCAATTCCTTGATAGCCTTTTCAAGTTTAGCCGCATCAATAGTCAGTTTGCCGTTGGCGTCGGTTAAAAAACCGCCCTTCTCGATAAAGTAATTGAACTGGATAGCGACGCCGCCGCCGTGTGCTTCGTTGATGCCAAAGCGAATCGAACGAAACATACCGCCGAGATAAGTTGACAGAGCGGTGTATTTTGGATCGTTAGCGAAAACGCCTTTGTCAATTAAATACAGGTAATTCAGAATGCCAAGCACATCAGCTTTGCACTCTTCGATCACCGAATAGCATTCTTTAAGTTCATTGCGAACGGTGGTTTCCGAGCCGTCGGGACGTTTCAGGATTCCGGGTCCGAGTCCGTGGCTGACTTCATGCATTAAAACATGCGTGAAATAGGCGTTGAAAGAAACATTCTTAAGCGGTTCCGGCGCGAGAATCTCGTTGACGATCGGGATCCAGCATTTCTCATACTTGGCCTCGGCGACGTTTTTCATCATGACTTTCTTGGAGCCTTTGGCGGTGCGCACCCGTTCGTCGTTCGGCAGATTAAAAGCAGTGGTCTGAATTCCGGCTTTGGTATCACCAGCGGAAAAGACCTCCTGGACGACTTTAACAGGTGAGATTTTGCCGCGACTGTAATTGCGATATTCTTTTGCCAGCGGGAGATTATCTTCAAGTTCATTGAGGTATTTGGACACTTTTGCCAATTTTTCACTCTCGGCGTGGTCGACGACGCAGATGAACGCCTCGTAGGCGGCTTTGTAATTGAAAAGATTATCTTCGTAAACTTCATAAGGTCCAATGACAATTTCCAAATCGCCCGCCAAATCCATCCAGTCCATATCACTCTGGAAATAGTCATCGGTTTGCAGATCGGCGGCACGCTGGTTCAGGTATTTTTTCAGGGTAGGATCCTTCGTGATCTCAGCCGCATCAATCATAAGATTGACGAGATCATCGATATATTCGGCGTATTTCTGATGATATGGAACCGCTACGAGTTGTCCTTTTTCGCGTTCAATTATCGTGAATTCGCTTGCGAAAGCCTTCTTCTGGTCGGGGTGAGCGGCGACGAATTGCTCGAACTCTTCCTTGGTCATATCTTCCGGGTAGAAGCCGGCGCCGAGTGGTTTTTCCTTCTTGCCGATAAATGGCTTATCGTGATCCAGCCGGTTCCAGGGTCCGAACATGATATTGAAAAGATCGAGAAATGGTTGAGTGCTTTCGGTGACGGTCGCCTGCAATTCGGATAAAATTTCAGGATTTTTGGGATTAACCTGTAACAGAAAAAGATGATCGATAATATGTCCGGCTTCGATCAGGCGCGTCAAGACCTGCTTGTCAGAGGATGATAGAGAAGACAGGTCGCATTTCAGCTCAACGGGTGCGAGTTTATCTAGTTCAGCTTTGACATAGGCGAGATCAGTTTTACGGGTATCCACTTTATTGCCACAATTTTGAAAATTAAACGTCAAGAAAATACCAATCCCGATGAAGATAATCATCCTCCGCGGAATCGATGAGTGAATTAAACGTGACATTTGTTCCTCCGTTTATTGAATTAACCTGCGTTTGCATTTGTTCATATTAATTAATGAATTTCTCGACCCAGACCTGCACCAGATTGATCAGGGTTTCTACGGTTTTTTGCATATCCTGGACTGAGATCCATTCCTGTTTACTGTGAAAATTATGACCGCCGGTGAAGATATTCGGAGTCAAAAGCCCCATGAAACAGAGTTTGGCGCCATCGGTGCCGCCGCGGATGATCTGAGTTCTGGGCTCGATTCCGGCGCGCTTGGTGGCCTCGAGGGCATATTCGATAATTTTAGGATTTTCGGCCAGTTTGACGTACATGTTTTTATAGGATTCTTTGACGTCGAGCTCAATGCGGGCGCGCGGGAACTGAGCGTTGACCTGGTTGCGGATTTCATTCAGGCGCGCGGCTTTGGCATGGATGCCGTTGATATCGAAATCGCGCAGGAGAACCCGCACGGTAGTTTTCTCGACGCCCCCTTCGATGACGTAAGGATGGAGATAACCTTCGCGTTTTTCGGTGGCTGCCGGACTGGGTTCCTGGTCAATCAATCGCACGATTTCAGCGGCAATCGGAATAGCGTTGACCATTTTTCCTTTTGCATATCCGGGATGAACATTGATACCGTGCACCGTGAAAATTCCAGCGCTGGCATTAAAGGTCTCGATTTCGATTTCGCCGAGAGTTTCACCGTCAACGGTATAGGCAAAGTCGGCGCCGTATTTTTTGACATCAAAATGAGCCGTGCCGCCGCCGACCTCTTCATCCGGCGTAAAGGCGATCCGCAGAGTGCCATGTCTGATTTCCGGATGCTCCTGTAAATAAGCCAGTAAGGACATGATTTCAGCGACTCCGGCTTTATTGTCAGCGCCGAGGAGTGTCGTACCATCGGCAGTGACGATATCATTGCCGATTTGATCGAGAAGATGCGGATTTTCAGATTGG
>JALOAB010000293.1 GCA_023229045.1 Fidelibacterota bacterium | reverse complement strand
GAAAATAGGGAAGCCCCTTTAGTCATAAAAGGCATGACCAGTTCGCCATTTCTCCTGACTATTATTCTCGGAGAAGATTCGGTTGCCATTCAACAGCCGCGCGGACGTATCAACATTAATCTGACAAACGAAAATTTCATGTCAATCGATACAATGTCTAATAATTAAAAAGATGGTAGGAATATGCAGACAATACCTTTTGAAAAATTAACCCTGCGACCTCATTTTCTGTGGAATAATCAATGGTTGGTGCTCGCCAGCGGCGATTTTAAAGCCGGTCATTTTAATTTCATGACGGTCGGCTGGGGCAGTCTGGGAACGATGTGGTCTTTGCCGTTTGCGCAGGTCGTCGTACGACCGACGCGTTACACGTACGAATTCATGGAAAAGTACGAAACGTTTACTCTATGTGCCTTTGCGCGCGAGTACCGTAAAAAAATATCGCTGATCGGTTCGACTTCCGGCCGTCAGACGGATAAGGTGAAAGCCAGCGGTTTGACACCCTGTGAGGCAAAGGTCGTCGCCGCGCCGGTTTTTGCCGAGGCCGAACTGCAGATTGAATGCCGTAAGATTTATTTTAGCGATCTTGAACCGGCGCACTTTCTGAAAGGCGGAATCGCCGACAATTATAAAGAAAACGACTATCATCGCATTTATTTTGGCGAAATTGTCGCAATTACCGGAGCGGAAAAGTATTTAGCCGCTGATTAAATATTTAAAGAAAGACTATATTATGTCAATCCAGTTTTCAATTATTTTACGAACCGCTTTAATGCTGGTGTTTTCGAATTTATTCATGACCTTTGCCTGGTACGGTCATCTCCGCAATCTGAGTCATAAAGCCTGGTATGTAGCCGCGCTAATCAGCTGGGCAATCGCCTTTTTTGAATATTTAATCCAGGTGCCGGCCAACCGTCTGGGATTTACCCAGATGTCGCTGGCGCAGTTAAAAATCTTACAGGAAGCGATTACCCTGAGCGTTTTCATTCCGTTTGCCATCTTTTATATGAAACAGCCGCTCAAAACCGATTATTTTTATGCCGGTCTCTGCATTCTGGGGGCGGTTTATTTCATTTTTCGCTCGTAGGAATTAAAATAGCACCTTAATAGATGGTTTTATTCAATGAAAATCATATACGCTAATAGTTATCATAAAGCCGGGATTTGAATATGAAGACAATTGACGTTGCGCAGATCGTTCCAGTCGTAAAGAAGTTGTGCATTGATGCCAATTACTACGTGACGGCAGAGGTTTTAGCCAAAGCGCGTGCTTCATTAAAGAATGAAAAATCGGAGACCGGGCGAGAAATTCTGGCGATGATGCTGGAAAATTATGAGCTGGCGGCTCAATTACAGATGCCGCTCTGTCAGGATACCGGTGTAGCGGTCGTATTTGTGGAACTCGGTCAGGACGTGCATCTGACCGGTGGTGATTTCAATCAGGCGATCGATGAAGGTGTCCGGCAAGGCTATACCGAAGGTTATCTGCGAAAAGCGATCGTGACCGATCCGGTTGTGAATCGCAAAAATACCGGCGACAATACACCGGCGATTATTTATACCGAAATCGTACCGGGAGATTCGCTGAAAATCACTGTGGCGCCGAAAGGCGGCGGTTCCGAAAATATGTCGCAGGTAAAAATGATGAATGTTTCGGGAGGGCTGGATAGCGTCAAGGATTACATTGTCGATTGTGTTAAGATTGCCGGAGGGCGTCCTTGTCCACCGGTGATTGTTGGAGTCGGTCTGGGAGGGGATTTCGAACAAGCGGCACTATTGGCTAAAAAGGCTTTACTTAGACCGCTTGATGAGAAAAATCCGGATCCGTTCTGGGCAGAAGTTGAACAGGAATTGCTGGAACGGATCAACCGGCTGGGAATCGGACCGCAGGGTTTAGGCGGGAGTACGACCGCTTGGGCTGTCAGTATTCTTCATCGTCCATGCCACATTGCCTCTATGCCGGTGGCGGTCAATCTCGATTGCCATTGTCATCGTCATGAAACCTATATATTTTAGAAAAATCAGGATGGCTACAATTCATCATCTCACGACCCCGATTAAGACCGCCGACCTGGAAAAGCTTCGGATTGGCGAAAAAGTAATGATCTCCGGAAAAATATTTACCGCGCGGGACGCCGCTCATAAGCGAATAATCAAACTTCTCGAAACCGATCAGCCTCTGCCATTCGACTTTCAGGGAGCGGTGATCTATTATGCCGGTCCCGCGCCGGCTCGTCCTGGTCGCCCGATCGGCTCGGTTGGTCCGACCAGTTCGTATCGCATGGATCAGTTTACTCAGCCTGTTTTAGCGGCCGGAGTGAAAGTTCTGATCGGAAAGGGCGAACGTAATCAGTCCGTAATAGATACGCTGGTTACCCATCGGGCGGTTTATTTAGTTGCCGTTGGCGGAGTGGCGGTTGTGACTGCCCAAGCGGTGAAAGCCGCGCGCGTGATAGCTTTTGAGGATCTCGGACCGGAAGCGATCTATGAACTGGAAGTGTCAAATTTTCCGGCTTTCGTTGCTATCGACATCAACGGACAAAGTCTGTTCGAAACAGGAGTTGCCAGTTATCGCCGGGAATAAATATTTTCTGTAATAATATAATCTTACATCAGCTGATTTCAATTATATAAGAAGTACCTTGAAAAGATAATCTTGTCACTTGTTATTTCGCTAAAATATTCGCAAATTACGCCCGGTTTTTGAAATTGATCGCGGGGTGGAGCAGTTGGTAGCTCGTTGGGCTCATAACCCAAAGGTCACTGGTTCGAATCCAGTCCCCGCTACAAAGCCTCAACCTTACCGAAATATTCAAGATGTTCGTGATCTTTCTGTAATTTGACGCGAGCTGGTTGGCTTAATAACGACTGTCGTCACTGGTTCGCCCCGCCGGAGGCGGGATTAGTCCCGCAGAATGCGGGAAATCCAGTCCCCGCTACAAAGCCTCAATCCGACCGAAATATTCAAGATGTTCGTGAGCTTTCTGTAATTTAACGCGAGCTGGTTGGCTTAATAACGACTGTCGTCACTGGTTCGCCCCGCCGGAGGCGGGATTAGTCCCGCAGAATGCGGGAAATCCAGTCCCCGCTACAAAGCCTCAACCCTACCGAAATATTCAAGATGTT
>JALOAB010000292.1 GCA_023229045.1 Fidelibacterota bacterium | reverse complement strand
CTGGATTTTAAGATGAGTTTAATTCGTAATCTAACACTCTACGGCTCGCTTTTGATCGACGAAATGCAATTCGGGCAACTCGGAGAAGAGTGGTGGGCCAATAAGCATGCCCTGCAGATCGGTCTGCGCCTTTCGCCAACCATTGCTTCGTTTCCGGTCGACATTCAGGCTGAATATACCGCCGTGCGACCCTGGACTTATTCTCATAAAACTCTTACCACTAACTATACTCATAACGGCATTTGTCTCGGTTTCCCGTATGGCGCAAATTCTCAAGCCGGCTTCTGCCAAATAACTACCGCTTTTTCGCGCCGCCTAACTGTCACCAGTGAATTTCTGTATCTCCGACAGGGAGTCGATGACGACACTCATTTCTGGGGCGGAGACCCGACTGTCAGTTACGAATCGCGCGACAGAGTCTATGACCAATCCACAAAATGGCTCATGGGCGATGTTCAGACAACCAATCAGTTCAAAGTTATCGGATGCTACGAGTTATTTAATGATTTCTTTATTAAAAGTGGGATTTCTTTCGATTCTGCCGAATTAAAAGGCAATCGCGCATCGCACCGGTTTGGTTATCTTGATCTGGTAGTCGATTTCTGACAATGAATTTTATCGAATTCAGCATTATTCTGACATTCCTTTACCTGATAATTATGTGTGTGATCGCCATCGGTCTGATATTTATCAGAATGGAACGGCGTGTATTCCATACTCCAACAGTTTCCGTCATCGTCTGCGCCCGCAACGAAGCAAATGTCATCGGTCGCTTACTGCAAAGTCTGACCAAACTGCACTATCCCGAGGATAAGTTCGAGATCATTCTGATCGACGACGATTCATTCGACGGCACCCACAATATCATGCAACAATATGCGGATGGGAAACCAAACTGGAAAGTCCTGCGTCATGACAAAACAACCGCCACATTAAAAGGTAAAAAAGGCGCGCTTACCCTGGGCGTTCAGGCAAGTCGCAGTGAAATCATTATGGTGACCGATGCCGACTGCGTAGTCCCGCCGGACTGGATTACCTCGACTGTTTCATTTTTCCGTAAGGATGTCGGTATGGTTCTGGGAAACAGTCCGGTTGAAAAAAAAGCCGGTTTTATGAATATCTACGAGCGGTTTGACACGCTCTGCGAAGCATCGGTAGCGGCGGCATCGACCTATTATAATAAACCGACGCACGCCAATGGAAGAAATTTAGCCTATCGCAAACAGGTTTTTGAGGAAGTCAATGGATATGAAAATTGCGTTAATACTGACACTGGCGACGATTTTTTCCTGATGCAGGAAATCCGCACCCGAACCCGCTGGCGCTTTGCTTACAACACCGATCCGGCCGGATTTGTGACCACGACAGCGACGCCATTAGGTAAAAGGTACATCCACCAGCAATTGCGCCGCAATAGTAAAGCCTTTCACCTGACAATTCCATTTTTTATTCTGGGCGCGATCGCTTTTCTCTTTCACGTAGCCCTGGCTGTTATGCTTTTTTCACCTTCCTTATGGAAGTGGCTGGCGGCCATATTACTGTTTAAATTTATAGCCGAGTTGATAGCTACTTTTCACGGTGCTCGATTGTTCTGCCAGACCGACTTACTTAAATATTTCCCGATTTTATGGGTGCTCTATCCGGTTTTTTACTTGTCATCACAGCTGATCGGCTCGCTGAAAATCTATCGCTGGAAATAAACTAAATAATTTATCCTAAGCACGCTAATCGTTTGGCAAGCGCCGTTCGATTTCTTCTCAGACTCAATTTTGGATAAAATGTAGATTTGTCATTGCGATCAGTTTTTGAAAAATTATTCGCCGTGATGGATTGTATCAAAATAATCTGGCAGGTTTTCGATCAGGACTACATCCTGACGTTTCTCGGCAATCGGCGTAACGGTTATAAAAAAACGCATTCCAAAATAAAAACAGGCTAAACTCGCAACAATAATCGCCGGATGCACATGGCCATGCCACTCGTAAAATCCAGCCAGTTCCGGTCGATGTCCCCACCAGACCGACCAACCGTTATTAATGGCATGTAAAATAAACGATGGCCAGATCGAATTCGTCCGCCAGGCTAAATAGCCCATGAAAAGACCCATCAGGTAAATTTGAATAATCCACCACGGATTAAAGTGGATCAGGGCAAACACCATCGCTGAAAGCAAGACCGATTTGGTTATGTCACCCTGTCTGTATTCCAGAATTCGCTGAAAAAAACCGCGAAACATCAGCTCTTCTACCAGCGGGGCGGCCAGAACCACCACGCCGATTACCAGCAAAGCCGACCGCCAATCGGTAATAAGCATGATCTTTCCAATTTGGCTAAAACTTTCCGGCAGAGGCAGAATAACCTGGATAAGGCGATCCAATTCATCGATAATGACCGTCAGACTGACTGCAATTATCACAGCCGCAACGATCGACATTGAGGACACCCGATTGATTCTCAGCATTTCGCCCAGATTGATGCGATTTCGCCAAGCCCAATAGAAAATCGGAATCGGTAAGAACAATTCGGCAATCAATAACAACAACTGGGTCGCCGTAGTCAGATTACTCTCTGGTAAAAATATCATTATCACAAGAGAAACCATCGAAGCCAGCAATAGTCCTAATATTAACAGACTGACTGATGTCCTGATCTTAGGAATAATTACGGGCTGATCTGGATTCGGGCGCGGTTTAATAGATTGTCTGGCGTTGGTCATTTTCAGGTACTCTGATTTTATTCGGTGGATGATTTGGCACCGGCTAATTTTTCAACATTTTTACGAATCATCTTTTTATCGCTTTCGCGGAAGCCGCGTTTAACAAATGCAATCCGTCCGTCAATGTCAATACCCACCAAAGTCGGGGTAATGGTAGCTGAATATTTTTTGGAAGCCAGTCCGTAGCGATCGACCAGAACCGGCAAATTATATTTCATTTTTCGAAGATATCCTTTTACGATTTGAGGCTCTTCGGCGACATTTACCAGGTAAAAGGCAATCTGCGGAAATTCGGTCTGAAGACTGTCAAGATAAGGAATCTCCTGTCGGCAGGGAATACAGGTAGTCGTGAAAAAACTCAAGATGATCGGCGCTTTTTCATGCGCACGGGCGTTGGCGCCAACTTTCCGGCTGAGGAAAAAA
>JALOAB010000022.1 GCA_023229045.1 Fidelibacterota bacterium | reverse complement strand
TTGGCGCCTAGTACGGCGACTTTCAGGTTTTTCAGGTCAGTTGGTTTGGTTTTCAGATCGATCATAGAATTTTAAAAGTGCTTAGACTAAACAATGCCAGCAAAATGCCGACAATCCAGAAACGAATAACGATTTTGCTCTCGGGTAAGCCCTGCATTTCGAAATGATGATGGAGTGGCGCCATACGGAACAAACGCCGGCCTTGGCCAGTCCGTTTTTTAGTCCACTTGAAATAACCAACCTGTATTATAACTGAAACCGCTTCAGCAATAAACAGAGCCCCGAGAATTATGAATAATATTTCCTTTTTCAATAATATGGCTAGCGTCGCCAAAGCGCTACCCATCGAAAGCGAACCGGTATCGCCCATAAAAACCTGAGCCGGTTTGGCATTAAACCACAGGAAACCGAGGAATGCGCCGCCAGCGGCCATACAGAAGATCGAGAGTTCACCGCTTCCCGGCAGGTAAACCGTGTTAAGATAATTGCTAAAATCGACACGACCGGTGATGTAAGCTACGACTGCCAGCGTTAATGCCACAATTCCCATCAATCCGGCGGCTAAACCGTCCAAACCGTCGGTCAGGTTGACCGCGTTGGAAATCCCGGTGATGAAGAAGATCACGAAAGGTATATAGAGCCAGCCGAAGTTTAAGAATTCATTTTTAAGAAACGGGATCGAAGTAATCGTGTTAATATTGGCAAATTCCGGTGAGAAATACAGATAGCAACCGATCAACGTTCCCAGGCCGATCTGCCCCAACAATTTGTAACGGGCGATCAATCCCTTTTTCATTTTCTTGACGACTTTAAGGTAATCGTCAATAAAACCGAAAATTCCCATCCAAACCGTACTGAGCAGGATCAGATTGATATAAGTGTTAGTCAAATTTGCCCATAAGAGTACCGGAACGACGACTGAAAAAAGGATTAAAATTCCGCCCATAGTCGGGGTGCCTTTTTTGGCCTGATGGGTCTGAGGTCCGTCTTCGCGGATCAATTCGCCAATTTGGTATTTTCTTAGCATTTTCAGGATATACGGTCCGATGATGAAACTGATTAAAAGCGCCGTAATAGCCGCCATGACCGCCCGAAATGTGATATATTGAAACAGGTTGAATCCCGACAAATACTTTTTTAATGGATACAGAAGATGATAAAACATTTTAAGCCTTCAACCCTTCAATGATTTCTTCCATACGACTACCGCGTGAACCTTTCACGAGCAGGGTATCACCGTTTTTGAGATCACTTTTTAAAGCGGCTATTAAATCGGATTTGCGGTCGAAATGATAAACACATTGCAGACCAGATTGAACGGCGGCGGTTGCGGCGTGTGCGGTCATATGTCCAATCCCATAGAAACGATCGATATCGTTCGTGGCGACTGCCTGACCAACCCGGATGTGCCCGGTTTCGGCATATTGACCCAGTTCGAGCATATCACCCATGATGAAAATGCGCCGCCCGGCGACCTTGATCCGCCGGAACGTCTCCAGCGCCGCAATAGTCGAATCGGGATTGGCATTATAAGTATCGTTAATGATATGATATGGACCAAATTCGAATTGGACGAAGCGTTGATGTGGCGGCTGAAAATTTTCCAGCGCGGCGATGAGAACTTCTTCATCGACCTGATAATACAGACCGACCGCCGAAGCCGCCAGCGCGTTGAGCGCCGCTACTTTACCGGGAATCGCCAGACGGATTTCAATTTTGGAGTTAATGTTTAAGCGGGCACAGCCATTATCGGAATAGCCATTTATTTTTCCGCGGAAATCAAGATCAACCGAACCGAATCCGTATCTGATTTTGGGACAGGTTACCGGCATACGGGCAATCGAGGGATCGTCCGTATTTATAAAAGCCATGCCATTTGCCGGCAGTGCGGCAAACAGCTCCGCCTTGGCGCGCGCTACGCCTTCGAGATCGCCGAAAAATTCAGTATGTCCGTGACCGATATTGGTAATCAGACCGGCATTGGGGTGGGCGATCTGGCAGAGTCGCTCAATTTCGCCGAAATGGTTTGTGCCCATTTCAATCAGGCTGAAGTTATGCCCGGGTTCGAGGTTAAGTAAGATCAGCGGCAAACCGAGTTGATTATTGAAATTGCCGCTCGTGGTATGCAAATGATAGGTGGTGTTCAGAATAGCGGCGCACATCGCGCGCGTGGTGGTTTTGCCATTTGTACCGGTGATCGCCAGCATCGGAATTGAAAAATTGAGCCGCCATTTTTCGGCTAATGTCTGGAGGGCGCTTTCCGGATTGGGGACAATCCAGAGTGGAGCGGAAAACGGATTATTCTGCGCCCATTCTTCTGTGACCACAGCCAGCGCGGCGCCTTTTTGCAGGGCGTCTTGAATGTAATCGTGACCGTCGCAGGTGGCGCCCTTCAGCGCGAAAAATGCTGTGCCCGGACGTAATTTGCGGGTGTCAATTTCAGCGCCGCTGATAACGCCGTCGAAATTCACTAAACGGCCAAGTCCGGTAGCCCGAATGAAATCGGCTTCAATCATGGGCGGCACCGAAATATTTTTCCACAATTTCACCATCGTAAAATGGATGCCGGACGCCGCGGATTTCCTGGTAGGTTTCGTGACCTTTGCCCAGGATGGCGATGATATCGTTTGGCTGAGAATGTTTTAATGTTTCCAGAATGGCTTCTTTGCGATCGACAATTGCGCGGTACTTGTATCCTGCCGAAAAGCCTTTGACGATTTCGGCAATTATATCTTCAGGTTCTTCGAATCGTGGATTATCAGTTGTGACAATTGCCAGATCAGCCAGAGATTCGACGGCACGCGCCATTTTGGGACGCTTAGTGCGATCGCGATTACCGCCGCAACCGAAAATTACCAGCAGGCGACCGGAAGGAGCGAGCATCGTGCGCAGAGTTTTAAGGACATTGATGATCGCATCCGGCGTATGCGCATAATCGACGAAAATACGTTGCTTGCCATCCGCTTTAATTTCCTGTAAGCGCCCGGGCACGGAACTGACGCGAGCCAGCGCCGAAGCTATCGATTTAGTATCAATCTTCAGATTTACTGCAACCGCAGTCGCCGCCAGTATATTTTTCAGGTTGAATTCACCGGAAAGGGGACTGTCGATCTCAATGGCGCCGCCGGGTGTTATGATTTTTCCGTGGATACCATTTGAGAAGGCAACGCCGGGAGCCCAGCTGAAATCGGCCTTTTTCTGCAGGGCGTAATTAACTATGCGAACACGAGCCTGCTGGCGGAATAGATCTGCGTATTCGTCATCCAGATTATTAACGACGAACCCACCGGTTTCAATTAAACCGAACAACTTACTTTTAGCGTTAGCGTAGGCTTCAAGAGTGGCATGGAAATCGAGATGGTCCTGCGAAATATTAGTAAAAACTCCGACTTTAAAATGCACATCATCGACCCGATGTAAAGCCAGCGAATGCGAGGATACTTCCATCGCGGCGGCTTCAACCTGACGCATAGCCATATCATAGAAAATCTGCTGAAGGCGGATACTATCCGGCGTAGTGAGATTGGATATATAGCGTTCGTTTTCTATTGAATATCCGAGAGTTCCGACGGTTCCCGGTCGAATACCGGCTGACTTGAAAATTTCATTTAAAAGATAAACGGTGGTCGTTTTACCATTCGTGCCGGTGACGCCGACCACTTGCATATTTTTAGTTGGATCGTCATAAAAATTGGCCGCCGCGCGGGAGAGCGCTATCTTGGTATCAGCGACAATTATTTGCGGGATCGAATCGATGATTACCGGGACTTCAACTACAACCGCGGCCGCGCCATTCTGAATGGCGTTCTGCACATAACGGTGGCCGTCGTCTTTGGCACCGCGAATTGCGAAGAACAGCATTCCTTTCGATAATTCCTGGGAATTGAGACTGAGTTCCGAAATTGTCGTCGGTAAACTTCCCAGTGAACGATAGGATATTCCATTCAGTATTGCGGTGATTGATTTACTCAAGAGGCGTCCTAATCGGTTTAAGTTGCAGGGTGCATTTTTCACGCGGATTAACCGGTGTATAAGGCGCCGGTTTCTGACTGACCACTACGCCGGCGCCCTCGATTTCAATGTTATCAATACCAATTCCATGCAGAATTCCGACTGCCTGTCGCAGGGTTTTACCACACAGTTCGGGCATTTGATTGGTTATCATCAGGGTCGAAAGACGGGGATGTAAATTTTGATCTGGTGAATTTGATGCCGGTACAGTCGCCACCGCGGGCTGGGCTTCATAAGCGTAATTTGCCGGAGGAGTGGGCAGAGGCGCTTGATCATCAAAGAATAGATCGTCGGATTGATTTACAATGCGTTTGAATACTTCCCGAACCACCGGAGCTGAGACGCCACCGCCGGTGTGTCGGTCGCCTTTGGGATTATCTATGACGATCACGCATAATAACTTGGGATTATTAGCCGGAAAAAAGCCTACAAAGGAAGCCATATAATCCTTCTGACTGTAAGTGCCGTCTACGACTTTTTGAGCCGTGCCGGTTTTACCTGCAATCGCTAAACCATTGATGTCAGCCCGCATACCGGTACCGCTGGCGACGGTCAATCGCAGGAGCTCGCGCAGTTGAGTCATGGTTTCGGCGCTGGCTACCCGCCGGATATAAACCGGTTGAGAATTAAAAATTTCTAGGTTGTCTTTGGTTTTTATCGTCTTGACGATTTGCGGCTTTAGGAGCAAACCGCCATTGGCAATCGCAGCAAAGGCCATACTGGTCTGGAGAGCCGTTACGGCGATGCCCTGACCGATCGCGACTTGCGCCAGAACTAAATCAGTCCATTTATTAAACGGGTGTAAAATCCCCTTTTCTTCGCCGGGAAATTGGATATCGGTCTTGGCACCGAAACCGAATTTACGGGCGTAGTTGAAGATCTGATCTTTGCCGGTCATCTGAGCCGCTTTGATGGTTCCGACATTACTGCTGTTTTTGATTACTTCAGCGAATGTCAGAATACTGTATTTGTCGTGATCCCGAATAATCCGGTTACCAACCTGAATATAACCGGGATTACAATCGATTTTACGGTTGGGTTGGAGCACTTTATTTTCCAGCGCGGCGGTAGCGGTGACGACCTTGAAAATCGAACCCGGCTCAAAAATATCGGAAACGACTCCGTTGCGCTGAGCCGAAATCGTGTAATCAGATGGATTATTAGAATTAAATGAAGGAATGTTGACCATCGCCAGGATACTGCCGTCATTCGGATCTATCACAATTCCCATGGCTTTTTCGGCTTTGGTCTTGGTATAGGCGTTAAGGAGTTCTTCGTACAAAATTGTTTGATACTCCTGATCAATCGTCAGGACGATATCATGTCCGTCGATGGCACTTTTTGAGGGCAAATCGGGTCGCTGATGAAGACGACCCCATCCATCTTTCTGGACAGTGATCCAGCCGGGAGTTCCACTCAGTAAACCCTCAAAGCCGCATTCCAATCCGCAGACTCCCTTGTTGTCAATATTTGTGAAACCAAGCAATTGACCGGTTATCTCGCCCAGCGGATAATAACGCTTGACTTTTTTATCAATTACCAGGCCGGGTGTTTTTTCGTATTTTTCATAATTCTGAAAGCGCTCATGTGCTACTTCGCGTTCCAGCCAGATAAAGGTTTTATCGGAATTGAGGAGAGTGAGATATTTTTTTTGTTTTTCACCCAGATCCAGCGCCAGATTGCGGGCTAGTTGAGCTTTATCCCGGATAAGATAGGGATGCGCCGCAATTGAATAACTGATCAGGTCGACGGACAAAGCTTTACCACTACGATCATAAAGGACACCACGATGCGCTAAAATCACCTGGCGCAGTTTAGATTGATTGTTACATAACTCCTGATATTTCTTGGAGTTTATAACCTGAATGTAAAACAACCGACCAACCAGCACACACCAGAGAGTGACCAGCAAAGTGCTGATTATAATGGTTTTTATGCGAATCGATTTTAAAGCATTTGCCATTATTTAACTGCTAATATTTTGGGGTCCAGAATCACGGCCAAAGTCTCTGGCGCCGGAGTGACCATCTGGATTTCAGTCATTGCGATATTTTTAATCCGATCTGCCCGGCTTAAACCTTCGATTTCAACCACCAGCATCCGATTCTGGGCGACCTGGCTGGCTTCTTTCCGTCTTAACTGTTCTATTTCTTTATATAATGAACTGGTATGGTTATAAATCCACAGATAGAATACCATCGAACCGACTATTAGGAGGAATCCACTCATCCAGAGCAGATTCTTCTTCCATTTGCGTACTGATTTACGTCTAAGGTTGGTATGCATTGCTTATCCTGGCAATTTTTCAGCCGCCCGCAGTTTGGCACTCCGTGCCCGCGAATTATCTTCAATTTCAAATTTGTCAGGTAAAATCGGTCGGTGAGTTAAAATTTTTAATCGGGCGCGATGATGACACTGGCAAACCGGAAATTCCGGCGGGCAGGTACAGTCGCGGGCTTCATTTTTAAAATATTGTTTAACGATTCGATCTTCAAGCGAATGATAGGAGATGATAACGAGCCGACCAGATGGGGCTAACAGTGTAACAGCCGCAGAAAGCCCCTCGCGTAAAACCTCCAATTCATTATTAATATAAATGCGAATAGCCTGGAAAATCCTACTGAGTGATTTGGTCCGGAATTCACCCGGTACAATCGCTTTAATAATCGCGGCTAACTGGTCGGTGGTATCGATCGCATTTTTAGCCCGCTCTTCAATGATGCGTCGGGCGATTTTCTGGCTATGACGTTCTTCTCCATATTCGCGGAAAACCTGGACTAATTCTGATTGAGAAGCAGTGTTGATAAAATCCGCCGCGGTTTGACTGATATTCGGCGCGAAGCGCATATCCAGCGGCCCATTCTGACTATAAGTGAAGCCGCGGGCAGAATTATCCAGCGCGAAAGATGAGAGGCCTAAATCCATCAGAATACCGTCCACGCTTTGAAAACCGGCTCGATAGCAAACTCGTTTCAAATCAGCGAAATTAGAAGTGATGAATTGATGAGGTTGAGAAATCGAAAGATGTTCTGTGCAATGTTGGACTGCCTGTGGATCAGCGTCGATTCCGATCATATACGACTCGCGATCTAAATGTTGGGATAGAGCCCGAAAATGCCCCCCGGTACCGAGCGTACAGTCAACATATATTCCTGATGGTTTACTAACTAAAAATGCGATCGTTTGTTTAACCAATACCGGAATATGGAGGGTATTCATGTCATAACGTTCCAAAAATCAATACTAAAGTATATCGCCCAGGTCTTCGAAATATTCATCGTCCAGCGGAATCGTAGATTCCTCGTGCTGAGCGAGAGTTTGCGGATCCCATAATTCCAAGCGGTTCAAAGCTCCGATAATTATTACGTCTTTTTTGATATTGGCGTATTCAAGCAGGGTCGGTGGAATCAGGATGCGCCCCTGACCATCACATTTTAAACGTACTGAACTGCGTGCCAGCGCCCGAATGAAAGCTCGGTTTTTCTTCTTGAAGTAGGATAATTTCAAGAGTTTCTCAGACAGAGTATCCCATTCAGTAGCCGGATAACATACCAGACAGGGATCGGATCCTTTGGTTACAACGAAGGTGCATTCAGTATCCTCATCCGCCAGCCAGCGACGGTATTTTGCCGGAATGCTCAGACGATTTTTATCGTCGAGCGGATGGCAGGTTTCGCCGGCAAAAGCAGTAATCATCAGATTATCAGGTTCCTCGCATTTTTGGGATTATATGGGATAATGCACCACATTCACCCACAAAAATAGAACAAAAAATGCTCATTGTCAAGCAATTTTTAAAAATATTTAGATGGAATGGAAAAGTCTAGAAATCGAGCAATCAGTGCGTCGAGAAACTCTGACGGCGGATTATTCCCTCTTTAGTGATTATGAGGCGGGTGGGAATCGCTGGCGCGCCCACCGATCCTAAGTCTTTACCGTTTAGAATCAGATTTACGCAGGCTGGACGACCAACCCGAATGTCAAACTGCTCAGAGGCAACCGCCTCTTTTCTATAGCGCGGCGGGAGGATGCCTTCAAAAGTTTCCCGATTATCCACAATAATTCTTACCCAGCAGCTGTCTTTGGTCAGGATGGTTAATTTCAGTTCACTTTGCGGTATCACGGCTTGGGTATCGACTTTGGCGACTGTATTTTGAGTGGTATCACTGGTAGTCACCACCGGAAATGCGGCGGAGATATTTTTCTTTTTTTCGTCTAATAATACCTGTTTAAGAACGGAAATCATAAAAACGATTAATACCAGGATAATCACAATGGTAGCAAAATTGCGACTCTGCTTTTTATCGGATGAAAGGCTTTCAGATGGTTCGGGTATTTCAGAGTTTGTTGGGTTGTGATCGACGGTATGCAAAGACGCTGATGGAGTTTCAGTGTCGCCCAGCAATTCCTCAAAGTTATCGAGTATTTCTTGCGGATCTATTTTTATTTCCAGCGCATAGGCTTTTAAAAATAGGCGCAGGTAGGTTTTTGGTAAAATATATAAATCGCCGGCTTCGATGGCGTTGATGATATCTTTATTGATCTTAGTCCGGTCGGAAATCTGATCAACCGTAAGTCCCTGGGACTCGCGGTTCTGTTTTAGTATTTCATAAAACGGTACCATTCATCTTCCTGCGCTTAACACTCAGAGTTAATATCAGGAAATTTCTATTAAATTTCAATAAAAACTTTTAAAGGCAGGTATTTAACTGATTTTTTACCTGTTCGTAGAAGGCCGGAAGTGGAAAGCCCACCACATTATAAAAACAACCGTCGATTTTCTCGACGAATATCGCGCTGAAGTCCTGAATCGCATAAGCTCCGGCTTTATCCAGCGGGTGATAATTTTCGATATAATAGCGAATTTCACTCAGCGATAATTTTCTAAAAGTGACCCGGGTTTGCACAACATTCTGTAATGATCGACCATTGGCAGAGTTTAGCACACAGTATCCGGTGAAGACACGGTGTTCAACTCCGCTGAGCGATTCTAGCATCCGGATCGCTTCCGCATCATCGTTGGGCTTTCCCAGGATGACCTCGTTACAGACAACGATGGTGTCGGCGCCGATGATCCAGGCTTTGGGATAGTGCGTTGCTACCGTCTGAGCTTTGTGCAAGGCATGCCGTAGGACCATAGTTCCAGGAAGAGCATCGATCTGATTGTTTTCGATGTATTCCGAGATACAGACTTCATATTTGAGGCCAATCATGTTCAGGATTTCTTTGCGTCGGGGAGACTGCGAGGCCAGTACAACCGGCATCCCGTACCAATTGAGCGGAGCGGTCAAGATTTCACCATTTTACCAATGTATGTATCTTTTTGATTTGAGTCGGGAGAATTGACCTGGATTTTGTAGAGGTAAATGCCGCGCCCGATTTCATCCCCGAAGTCATCATACCCATCCCAGCTAATTTGGTGGAATCCGGGGGATAGGATTGTATGGTCGGTGACGGTTTTAATGCGCAGTCCGCGAATCGTGTAAATGGAAATTTTTACCTGTCCGGGTTGGGTGAGATAAAAGACGAAATCGGTTTCACGGTTGAATGGATTCGGAAAGTTCACGACTTTTTCCAGGCTAAGCTTTTCGGAGGATGCCAGAGTGAACTCGCTGGTGGCAATCGAATAATTATTGGCATTATCCCAGGCTTTAATCGTGATCTGGTGAACTCCTGCAGAAAGTTCTGGCAAATGAGTTACAATTGCGCCGGATGAATCGCTATCGATGTCATAAACGAAATCCTCGGTCATTTTATAGGTAAGATTGTCATCGCCATCGAAAGTAAAGGTGATGTCATGTCCAAGTTTTCCGGCGATATTGACTCCGAGCGGATCCTGGATGGAGACAACCAGATTAGCATTGACTGGTATAACGTCACCGCTTTTGAAATTCATCCCTTCAAAATTGATTTTTATCTGCGGCCCGATGGTATCCTGATGCTGAATTGAACCGATGAATTTCAAAGAATCGTAACAGCCAACGAGGTCAGAACCGGAATTACTATCCCAACCGTAAATTTTTATGCGTCCATAAAGATTTTTGTAGCTGAGATCTTTCGGTATGGTAAAGCGCGAGGCATAAGAATTATTTATAATTTTTAAATTTCCCCGGAATATAACTTCGCCGGGAAGAGTGTAACTCAGACTTTGAGTTTGTTTATTGGCGTCGAGATAATAGCGGGTAACGTATTGATCGCTATCAAATACATTGATTATACCGCTACCTTCGAAGGTAGGTTCAGGATTCTCGACCTGACCGGTGACGATGGCTTTTTGCAGAGCCGCCAGGGTATCGCTGGGTAATTTATCGAAAACGGCTTTCTGATATGGAAATGCCAGATACAAAGCCGGGTCGCCAAACAGCATAAATTTTTCGGTATTTGAGTTGATCCCGTTATAAATCATCATAATCGCATCACCGAGGCGGACACGATTTATATTGCCTCCTGTGAATAATCTTTGTAAAAAACTGCTAATAAAAGGTACGTTATGATGCCCGTAAGTGGGGCGGGTCGGAGCTAGTATTGCAATGCCGCCCTCGCCGGTTTTATTAATCAAAGCTTCCGGCATACATGTGGCATTGATATCGTCAAATTGTCCCCAGCTACAGGTACCGGCAATCCATAATGGTAATTTTATACCGGTTTCGATCAAACTGATGTCGCGTTCCATTTTCAGGATATACTCCTGAGCCCAGGCGGTGGACGAACCGTGTCCGATGTAATTTATCAGAATTGTTCCGCGTTTGAGCTGATTCAAGAGGGCAACCGTTGCGGATGGTTTTTTTACCCCGTAACTAGTTTCGTCCTGGACTTCAGGATATTCAAGCAGATAGAGTTTATCGGTCATGAGACTTTTTGGAATGAGCCTGGCCAGGGTATTCTCGGTATTCTCGATATGTCCTGTTTCATTACTATAAGGACGTTCCGGGTCGTCGGCTACCAGGGTTATGCGGCTACGCCATTCACCGTAAATCGGTTCGGTCAAATATTTTTTTAATTTTTCATAATAATCCTGGGCTTGAGCCGCAGTTCTGACCGGGACCCGGCCAATGGCTATATCCATGATCTGATCGGTGCCCTTAATATAAGCAAAACGGGCATCCGAGGCGTAAGACGAAAAGCCGGTATAATCTACAACAGAGGGCTCGACCTGATAAGTCATTACATAATTACCCGTACTGGATTCTATGGCGCGATAATCAAATGTGCCGTCGCCCAATAATAATACATACGACGGTGCCGTCGCCCAATTCTCATAAGCATACTTCAGGAAAAAGCGAATGGCATGCGGATCAGTAATATCGGCATTGAACTCGCGTAAGATTTGCTTTTGGGTAACCACAATCGTCTTCAAACGGTCCTCAGGCGCGACTTCCTGAGAATAAAGCGTCGCAATATTTCGGGCGGCAGGCAGAAATTGCTCATCGGTGATTATGATATAATCAAAAGCGTTATTGACGTTACGCAGGGTATTCCATTGCGGATCAGCGATTAATTCGATTTTTTCCGGTTGATTAAAAAAGGAAGGCGCGCTTAGATAGTACTGACGGCGCTGATTGCTCTGGGTGGTTGCCCGGAATGAAATCGAATTTTGACTCTGATTGAACTGCTGAAAATTGACTGCGCTCCAATCGGTGACATCTAATATCACTGGATTAGTAAATCCCAGATTAGAGATTTGATATTCTGCTATTCCGGATTGAAGAGGTGACCAAAAAACCTGTGGCTCGATAAATGAACTTAAATCTTTTGTGTAAATACATTTAACATAATCCAGGTGAGCGCTGGCGCTACTCGAAGTTGAAGTATAGCTAATCCGTAGAATATTAATTCCAGAAGAGAGAGCGGTCGATAATTTTTGCTCTGATTTTGCAAAATTGCCGGTAGACCAGCTGGCTATCGGTGTCGTACTATTGGTCAGAAATAATTTGAAGTAATGAGTAACTTCATCGGTTGCTCCTCTGGTTGCCAAAGTCAGAGTGGTCGGGTAATTGGTCTTGGTCTGAGGTAAAGTCAGCGGTACAGTGACGCTGGCGCCGGACTGCGAAAATTTATTGCCATACCAGTCCAGACCGGAGCGAAGAAAGTTTACCAATTCATTTTCATAGATTTCCAGATGTTCGCTTTCGCTAATAGTAAACTCCGGAGTAGTCGAGAGTGAGGTTGTGGTAGCCATGACTTTGGGCGAACCGGGAGAATCGGCAATAAGCAACCAGTAGTAATTAACCAGTGAATAAGGATTACGGTCAAATATCAGGGCGTTTTTAGAATCGACTGCCAGACCGCTTGAAGCTCGACCGTAAAATAAGATTGTATCGACGGTTGTGAAATTTTGATCATCATTGCCTCTGAGTGAACGGGCATTTTCGACCAGGTTTTCGGGGACGGCGGCGCCGATTGTGGCGTCAAGTTGACGACCGCCGGTTGAATTGGAGTACAAAAAGATACGATCGATGTCAATATTCGTCTCGGTCAAGCCGGCGCTTTTCAGATCGTTCAGAGTTAGCGTATAAATGCCGTCTTTTTTTACCGTTATACGAAACCATTTACCGGCTGGGTATGCTCTAATTTTGCCTAAAGCTAACGGACGCGGTTGCCGCCATTGCGTGGCGGAAGAAGAATTAATAAAAGCGTCAAGGTAAGCGCTTTTTGCAATCTGGGGCTGATAGGTGCTTTGAACTCCAGCCGATGAATACTGAATGGTGATTTCTATTTCACGCAGAATTTTCAGCTCATCAGGGCGATCGCCGGGACGCAAAGGATAGACTTCGAGTACTCCGCAGGGAACTTCCCGCATATAACCGGTTTCGGTTATTTGAGATAATGGATACTTGCCTAAGGCAGTCAGGTCTTCGGCTGACAGGCTTTTCTGCGGTTTAATGGTCTCGAAGATAGCATTGGTCACGGTTACGGGTGTTTTATTCGGGTTCGGCAAGGCTATCAGCCATTGATAATAAGGTATTTCCAGATTCTGGTTCAAATAGGTGAGATAGGATTCGCCGAAAGCCAGCGAACTGATTTTATCCGGATAATTTTCTATGCGATGCCAATCCAAATCTGCATCGATATTAATGCGAACTGACAAACTGGTCGCATTCTCCTGTAAAATGATAAGTTCAACCGCTCCAATCTGTGTAATCAGTCCACTGAAAACACATATTAGAATTATGATTATTTTATTAAGAAATCGTCTGTTAATTATCATGTTGTCTAAAACTCGCGGGAATTTACGTTGATGATTTCTGATATGCAATTACGTACGATAACAACTATTTCCAAGATTAAAGTACTAAGCTCGGGTTAAGTTCCATCGCGTTTGATCTGGTTTGAATCGTCGCAAAAAACGGCGGCAGAAATTGCAACGGAAATAAAAGTTTTTTTAAGCCTTTCAGCAAATTTTTCTTTATACTCTGCGAACTTTTTTCTTTGGCACGAATTAAATGTTACAATTAGATTAGCAAAGGGAAGAAATGAAGAACGGAAAAGACACTGCTAAAACGAAAAATAAAATCTGGCTGGAAGTAAAAAGCTGGATTATCATTATTCTGATAGCGCTGGGTTTGAAGAATACGATCATTGCGTCCTACATGGTTCCGACCGGATCGATGGAAAATACAATTATGACCGGTGATCTTCTACTCGGAAATCAGTTTGTGTTCGGAGCCCGAACGCCGATCTGGATTGGTATTCCGTGGACTAAACATGGTTTCCAGATACCTTCGTTTCGTTTACCTGGTTTTAAGAAGCCGCAAAAAGGCGATATCGTCATATTCAGATTTCCGATCGACCCGGCGCTGAATTACGTCAAACGCTGTGTGGCCGGACCCGGACAGACTGTGGAAGTCAGGGGCAAGTTGTTATATGTTGACAATCAGCTCTTCAATAATCCCAAAAACTCCCAATTTATCAGATCCATTACATATCCTGCTTACTGGAAAGAGCCGGGGATTTTTCCATATAATTCTGGCAATGCGGATAATTTTGGTCCACTGTACGTTCCGGCGAAAGGCGATACGCTTTATTTCGGGCAGTATCCTATCGGTTATATCAGGAATGTTGTGGAATTAGCCCATAAGAAATTTTATTCAACGGGCACCAAAATGTATATCGACGGGCAGGAAGCCGGCTATTATATCGTCACCCAGGATCACTATTTCATGATGGGCGATAATCGCGATAATAGTTATGATAGTCGATATTGGGGATTTGTGCCGGATAATCTGATCCTGGGCAAGCCGATTATCTGTTTCATGTCCTGGGATAAAAATGTCCCACTGTATCGCCTTTTTGATAAAATCCGCTGGAACCGCATCGGTAGGGTGGTTGCCTGATCGGATAAATTTCCGATTATCATTAACTCAGTCGGAAGACCATGAATTTTAGCCGAGCTGTGTTTTGTAAATCCGAATTATCGATTAATCACTTCGAACCAACGACGGCGGTACGTAGTGGCTCACGCCATTGTTTGGCAGAGGTATCATAAATCCCAAAACCGGAACAAAATTCCCAGTAGGCGCGACTGTATCCGAATTTTTCGCATTGTTCGGATACGGTTTTTGTCCAGATCAGTCGGGACTCTTCGGGTGCGCGGTGATAACATCCATATTCTCCAATATAGACAGGCACGCCTAATGAGTCGGCAAATTTCCTGATCATTTTAAAATGTTTATTGAGTTCTTTCATCTGGTCAGAGGTTTTAGTCCAGGTGCGCCCCAGCCAGTCATTGCTTTCTTTTTCCCATTCGGCGCCTTGATGCGTGAATCTGAATGGTTCATAATAGTGAATTGCCAGGATCAGATTGCGTTCTTCGGCGGGTAGTGTCAGTTGTTTCATTTTCCAGATTCCGCCCCAATCAGCCGTTCCGATCACCAGAGTGCGGTTTGGGTTCGTGCCCCGGATTGAATCGATCAATTCCGGAATCCATTCGTTCCACAATTCGGGAGTAAGGTTGAAGTGCGGTTCGTTGAGTGGTTCGAAGAGCAATTCTGGTGGATAATCCTTGAAAACCAGACCGATCTGACGCCAGAATGCCAGCAGGCGCGGTTTATTTTTAACCGGTTCGGTATAAATTTCCTGAAAATGTTGGACGTTGACTACAACTAGCAAATCGTTGTCGAGAGCTGTATCGACAACATGACGTACCCGATTCATAAAGTCGGTCGAGATGGCATAAGGCGGATTGACATCTGAGTTTGTCGACCAGCTTATCGGTAGCCGGACCGAATTGAAACCGGCCGATTTTATCAGAGGGAAGAACTCATCCTCGATTATTACGCCCCAGTCGCCTTCATTGGGCGCTTCCAGAGCATTGCCGATGTTGATGCCGGGATTGAGTTTTTGATTAATTTCAAAAGATATTGAATCCACGCCGGGCACCTTGGAACAACCCTTACTTAAAAATATTCCGAGTATTAAGATGACACTAAGATTTGTCCTGTTCATTTAACAACCTCAATTTGAATTATCGATTGAATGAAAGATAATACATAGACTATTAAATTTCAAATTAATCCTGCTGACATAACATATGAGGATAATTCCTTGCATAAGGAAATTATAAAAATTAAATTTACCCGCTTTATTGAATTTAGTCAGAACAATGTTTGAACAACTACAAAATGGTTTCGGTACAATAATAAAATCCCTGCGCGGAGAAGGGCGGATTACCGAGAGTAATATCGCCGACACGATGCGGCAGATCCGACGGGTATTGCTGGAAGCCGATGTCAATTATAAAGTCGTCAAGGAATTTGTTCAGGCGGTTCAGGAAAAAGCGATCGGTGTCACTGTTGCGAAAAGCCTGACGCCCGGGCAGCTGGTCGTAAAAATCATTAATGATGAATTAACTCACTTGCTCGGTGATAAAAATCGCAATTTAAAGGAAGCCGCTATTCCGCCGTCAATCATCCTGCTGGCTGGTCTGCAAGGTAGCGGTAAAACGACCTGCGCCGCTAAACTGGCTCATCATCTGATGCAGAAAAATCATACACCGGTTTTAGTGCCAGTCGATATCTATCGCCCGGCCGCCGAAGAACAGCTGGAAACTTTAGCCAAACAGATCGCGGTGCCGTGCTTTAGGCAAAATAGCGAAGTAGTCGGACGCATCCAGGACGCAATCACCTTCGCCCGTCAGCAACATCGCGATACTCTGATTATCGACACTGCCGGACGCCTGCATATCGATGAGAAAATGATGGCAGAATTGAAGACTATCAAGTCCGTAATTAAACCGCACAATATTCTGCTGGTCGTCGATGGAATGACTGGTCAGGATGCCGTCAACACGGCGACTTCTTTCAATGAGCAGATCGATGTCGACGGTATAATTCTGACCAAAATGGACAGTGATGCGCGCGGCGGTGCGGCCTTAACTATCGTAAAAACTACTGCCAAACCGATTATGTACATGGGTACCGGCGAAAAGATCAGTGATTTTGAGATTTTTCATCCGGAAAGAATTGCCGGACGCATTCTTGGAATGGGCGATGTCGTTTCGCTGGTCGAAAAAGTCCAGGCGAACATCGATACAGAAGCCATGATTGGTTTGGAGAAAAAATTCAAAAAAGAACGGTTCACCCTGGAAGATTTTCTATTACAGTTGAAACAGGTAAAAAAATTGGGACCACTCGATAACCTTATAGATCATTTACCTGGAATGGCCAAAATGCATCCGGGCAATCAAAAAGTAGGTGAAAAAGAACTTCATAAAGCGGAGGCGATAATTCAATCGATGACGCGCTCCGAACGAATTAAACCGGATATTATAAATGGCAGTCGGCGACGTCGGATCGCACTGGGTAGTGGTACTCAGCCGCAGGATGTCAATCGCCTGCTCAATCAATACTGGCAGATAACTAAACTGATGAAACAGATGGGACGCATGAAATTGCCAAAAAACATGTCTGCCTACGGATTAGGACTATAAATAAAAGGAGGCACTTAGTGGCAGTAAAAATCAGATTACTACGGATGGGCAGAAAAAAGAAACCTTTTTATCGAATCGTAGCAATTGATACCAAAAGCCGTCGCGATGGACGGTATCTTGACAAAGTTGGCTATTACGATCCTTTGACTAAACCGGCGACCGTCAAGATCGATAAAGAAAAAGTACTCGATTGGTTGGAAAAAGGCGCAATCCCTTCGGATACCGTATTCAATCTTTTGCAGAAAGAAGGAATTGCACTGGAATGGCATCTGATTCGTAATAAGGTCAGCGACCAGGCCAGAAATATCGAAATCCAGAAGTGGGAACTTTCACGCAAGCAAAGCGCTGAAGCCGTTGAGGTTGAAGAAAAACCCCAAAAGACTACCGGCAAAAAGACTAAAGCGGTCAAAGCAACTGAAGAAGAAGCAAGCCCTGAGACCGAGGCGCCGGAAGAAACTTCGGCAGTCTCCGAGGAAGAGGTGCCAGAAATCGAACCTGAACTGGCAGAAGCTCAATCCGAGGATTCTATAAAAGAAGAAAAAGAATCCGAACCGGAGACATCTGAGGAAGTAACAAAGGAAGAAGAACCGGAAAGCTCCCAGGAAGAGACCGAAGAATCTCAGCCGAAAGACTGAGTATTTTAATTAAAACGGGATTCTTTAAGCATTTATTACTAAATTTCATAGGCAGTTTTTTGAGAGACTAATGTCAACTGAAATCAGAATAGAGGAGTGATAGTGATGAAAGAGTTCGTTGAAATTATCGTAAAAAAATTAGTAGATCATCCGGACGAAGTCAAAGTGGTACAGGTGGATAGTGAAAAAACTACCATACTGGAACTCTCGGTCAAAGAAGGCGACCTTGGCAAAGTGATTGGTAAGAAAGGGCGAACCGCTCGGGCTATTAGGACATTATTAACTGCCGCCGCCGCCAAACAAGGTCAAAAAAGAGCGATCTTAGAAATCATCGAATAAGTTTTAAAATGGATCGTTTGGTACTGTCGCCGTTGGGATCCATTTTGAAAAGTCATGGCTTAAAGGGGACAGTCCTTTTAAGACTCGGCTCTCTGAAAAAAGAGCTCAATAATATGCCAAAGGTGCTTTGGCTGGGCGAAAATGAGCAGACCGCACGACCGTGGCTCGTCGATAACCTGCAGATTAGCGCCAAAAATGTATATTTGAAATTGCGAGAGATTAATTCCCGAGAAGAAGCAGATTATCTTTGCGGACTTATAGTTTTTATTCCGACAGATAATGACGCGGCGGATGCATTATTCGATCTAATCGGCTACCGGGTCAGAGTAATTGATTCCTCTGCCGATTTTGGCATTATTGAGTCAATCGATAAAATCCATCCGCAGGCGCTGTTCGTCGTGCGATTTAAAAAGAGAACCATCCTGGTGCCAGCCGTTGCCGAGCTGATCGAGCGGATCGATCATGACCATCAGACCGTTATTTTTAAAGCTATCGAAGGTTTATTTCCTGTATGAAAATCTATATCGTAACCGCTTTCCCGGGAATGATTACAGCCTGTCTGGCAGAAAGCATGTTTCGCAAAGCCGTCGAAAACGGAGGCGTCGAGTTTAATG
The DNA here is from genome assembly GCA_023229045.1 of Fidelibacterota bacterium. Lineage (GTDB taxonomy): Bacteria > Fidelibacterota > UBA2242 > UBA2242 > UBA2242 > JAGNGI01. The sequence goes on along the minus strand of JALOAB010000022.1, from coordinate 49 downwards.
TCTGGAATCTGCGGGATTTTACGCGTGATAAACATAAACAGATCGACGA
>JALOAB010000291.1 GCA_023229045.1 Fidelibacterota bacterium | reverse complement strand
TTTTTTGGGTTTCATAAATCACCGGTTTTTGTTAGTATTTTTTCATTTTCCGGTAATTTAAATAATATAAATACATTATGCAAGTACTATATTAACAATATATTAAGTTGTTATTCAGGGGCGACTATTTAACGTCATTGGGGGTGACGAAATTGAATTATATCGTCTGCTCGCATTATCACGGCGATCATTTGGGCGGACTTGATGAAGTCATTTACTGTCTTGGGGTAGTTAATGTCGATACTGTTTTCGATCGAGGTCGAGACAAACCCCTGCCTGATAATACAGGATTTAGTGAATATGAAACGGCGGCTAATGCTACCGGCAGAAGAAAAAGAATCGCTCTTGGACAGATATTGGATCTCGGGGGCGGAGTGACGATGCAATGCGTTGCTACCAACGGCGAAGTCATTAATTATGGAACTGTCAGCAATGCCACCTCGAGTGAAAATGACTTAAGTATTGGCTGGCTCCTAAATTATGAATCGTTTCAGTATTTTACCGGCGGCGACCTGGGCGGCGACACAACCTATTATGCCGATAATGAAACGTCGCTGGCGGCTCAGGTCGGCGACGTGGACGCCATGAAGATCAATCATCATGGCAGTCGTTATAGTACCAATCATACTTTTCTGGACTCGTTAAAGCCCGAGGTGGCGTTTATCTCGGTTGGTGACAACAATTCTTACGGACATCCGACCCAAACCGTATTAAATCGTCTGGTAGCCGCGCGTTGTTTTATTTATCAGACTCAGCTGGGTGCGGGAGGAACGGTCACATCCTGGAGAGCGGCCATAGCCAACACCCATATTATCCTCAGAACATCCGGGACAGATTATACGGTAACCTATGGCAGAACGATAACCACATACCCCGGTGATCAGGACTCACTATCGGCGATAGCGATAAAAAATGTACCGGGCGCCTTTTTTCTGGCGCAGAATTACCCCAATCCGTTCAATTCCACGACGACGATTGCCTATCAGTTGTCAGAAAAAGCCCTTGTCAGGCTGGCAGTGTATAATGTGAAAGGTCAGCTGATCGAGACTCTCGTATCGCAAGAACAACCGGTTGGTTATTATAATACAATCTGGAGTGCCAATAAGGTGCCAACCGGTTTGTATATTTATCGAATCGATGCCGGCTCATACCACGATGTCAGGAAATGTATTATTCTTAAATGACGCCAGACGTGGTCTGTTTTTTAAAATTGACAAAAGGATAATTGTTGAGTAGATTTCCAACGTTTCAAGATCTTGATTAAGGAGAATAGTATGTTGTGGAAAAGAGTTTCCTGGTCAATTCTAAAATTAAGCGTACTGCCACTGGCAATCGCTTATGGGGACGCCAACATTGTGGTCAATCCCGGATTTGAAGGGGGAAGAGAAGGTTGGTTTGATCGCACCTGCGCCATTGAAGTTGTGTCGTCTCCCGTTCGGGATGGCAGAGGCAGCGGAAAAGCGATTAACAGATTAGCCAATTGGCAGGGCATCAAACAGTCGCTGTTTGGCAGGATGGTGGACGGTAAAACCTATAAAGTTTCTGGGTGGGTCAGACTGGATAATGCCCCCAGCGATGAAGTTGCCATCTCCTTTGAACAACAGGACGACAGCGGCACCAAATATATCGGAGTCGCGCGCGGGATTGCCAACGACAGCTCCTGGATCCAGCTTTCCGGTGAATTTACCCTGAATGTCACTGGAATCTTGTCGGTGCTGGACGTCTATTTCGAAGGACCGGCGCCGGGCGTCAATTTTTACGTTGATGATGTGGTCGTTTATGGACCGGAAGCCAATCCGCCCATAATCATTCCGCCTTCGCCCAAAAGCAAGAGCCTGGCGGATGCCAAAATCCGCTATCAAAAAATCGAAGGATTAGGCGCTTCCGGAGCTTATTATACGCTGAATTTGGTCAGTCACAATAAATTTCCTGAATTGTGCAATCTGCTTTTCAAGGAGCTCGGGCTTGACATTTTTCGCATCCGCAATACCTATGAAATAGAGCCGAATACTCTGCAGGAAACCATAAAAATTATCAAAGGCGCTAAAGCGACAAGGGGAAGCGATTTGAAAGTTTTGATGTCGTCATGGTCGCCGCCACCCTCCTTGAAAAGTAACGACAATGAAGTCGGCGGAACGCTCAAAAAGGTGGACGGCAAATTCGTGTATGCAGAATTTGCTGACTGGTGGTATGAAAGCCTGAAAACCTATGCAAAAGCCGGGGTGACGATCGACTACATTAGCATTCAGAATGAATTGAATTACGAAGCGCCCTGGGCTTCGTGCCGATTCGCTCCGACTGAATCAGATGATACAACCCTTGCCGCCCATAATATCGCCTTCGAAACCGTTTGGCAAAAATTACATTCAACGATGGGTAATAAAATGCCGAAAATGATCGCCCCTGAAACGTCCGGACTGGGCGACGCCGAGGCTTATATAAAGAATATAAAGGACTTATCGCACGTTTATGGCTATGCGCACCATCTTTACGATTGCAGTGGTTGCGGAGCGGAGCCGGATCGGTTTATTCCCCGGATGACGAGTTTTCGGGAAATGGCCAGAAAGTATGGCGATAAACCTATCTTTCAGACTGAATTCGAGGACGATCCCGGCGCCTGGCCGGATGCGCTCAATACCGCCCTTTTGTTGCACAATGCTCTGACGGTCGCGGAGGTTTCGGCTTACCTATACTGGGATTTGTTCTGGGCGCCCGGCACCGGTCTGGTCAGTATGGACGATTCTGATTCTTATACGATCAAGCCGACCTACTATGCTTTCAAACAGTATGCGGCTTTTATCGATGCCGGATGGCAACGCATTGATGTCAGCAACGATAATTCCGGTCTCAGGATTTCCGCCTATATCAGTCCCGATAATAACAAAATGACGGTCGTGATCCTTAACATCACCCAGGATATGGATATTTCGCTTAGACTTTCGGTTAAGAATTTCGCCAGCCGTCAGTGGCAAATATATCGTACCAGCGAAACTGAAAACTGTGTTCTGGTTGGTGAATTCAATAAGAAAAAGCCGTTGGAATTGCCGGCCAATTCGATTACGACTCTGACACTCTGCGCCGCTGGAAAATGAACTAGTTAAGACGCAAAATAATGTTGATTTAAAAAGCCCGGCGTATTCGGGCTTTTTTATTAATAC
>JALOAB010000290.1 GCA_023229045.1 Fidelibacterota bacterium | reverse complement strand
CATAGTCACTTAAGGGGATTGACGGTGATTTGCGATCCTGCCGGTAAATTATAAGTACAGCGCCTGCTATTATCATTAGAAATATCTTGATTAATTGCCCATATGAATCCCAGACCAGAAGATTACTGAAAATCCCATGCGATTCGGAGTGCGGCGTGCAGACGAGTGCCAGCATTGCAGATATCAAACCGATACTGATTACAGAAAATTCAATTCCGGTCGAGATTTTTTTATAAGAGATTATTAGCAATAATCCAATCGCCGTTGCGAACAGGAGGATTTCCGGAATAAAATAACTGAGAGATGAATAACCTGACATAAGCGAATATTATAAAATGACCGCTGTGCTAAACATTTCAAGCATCCGGATGATACCACTTTTCAGGATATTTAATAAAAATCCGGGAAAAAGACCAAGCAGTATAATGACAATCAGCAGGATTACCACGACAAATATCTCATTAGTTTCGAATTTTACGTGATCAGATACATTAGGTTGATTAAAGATCATTCGACTGAAAAGCCGCAGGAAAACAACGAAATTCAAGAGCATCCCTATCAGACTGAGGATAACAATCGGTGCCATTCCCTGGGTCTGAAAAGCGCCCAGCATTGTCATAAAACGGGCGAAGAAATCCGAGAATCCCGGCATCCCGAGACCAGCCAGCAGTGCCAAAATAACAATTGTCCGTGTCCCCGAGGAGGATTTGAAAACGTTGCTACCACTCGGGATGACTTTTTTAAAAACGATTAACAGTAAGCAAATCAGACAGGCATGGCTAATTGCCATCAAAAGCGCTCCGCTCATACCGGTCAGGGCGATAGGAATATTCGATGCGGTGCTGTTAGTTATAGTCGCCAGACCAATCAGAAAGATGCCAAGTTGCTGAAGTGAGAGATAGCCCAAAATGCGATCACTATCCGTACTCCCCAGGGCACAAACTGCGCCGTAGAGGACGTTGAGCAGTCCCCAAATTCCGATTCCCAGCGCCAGGGTATTCGTTGCAACCGGGAGCACCGGCGCAATAATGCGAATCAAGCCAAAGCAACCGATTTTAGTCATTACGCCGATAATCAACATGCTGACGCCGACCGGCGTGTTTTTAATAATCGGTATTAACCAACCATGAAACGGAAAGAGGGGAATCAGGAGTGCAAAACCGAAAAAAAGAATTGCGAAAATGATATATTGAGCGCTAACTGATAGAGTGACACCGGAGACTAACTCCGTCAAATTGAGAGAATGGAGGCGGTTTTCATAAAATAGCAGAATTATTCCCAGCAAAATAAGGATATATGCCAGCAGGAAAAATATTCCCACCCGATTGGTCAGGCTGGCATTGTTGCCTTCACTCCAAAGACCAATCATCAAATAAACCGCAAAGAAAGCAATCCCGAGAAGGACGAGAAACAGGAACAGGTTTATCGCTGAAAATATCCCAATCAGACCGATGTCGAGTGTCAGCAGGAGTACGAAATATTCTTTAACCCGTTTTTCGTTTTTCCATGAAATAAAAACACTCAGAAAAACCAGCAGGGCAGTCGTGATGAGAAAAACCAGGTTTATACTATCGACGCCTAAGTAATAGTCAATCCGAAGAGCCGCGATCCACTTGATGCGTTCTGAAAATTGTAAGGCAGTCTCGAGTGGATTGAAGTTAAACAGAATTTCGCCGGCGATCCAGCATTGCACTCCGCTGACGATCGCCGCGGCGGTTTTTATTATTCCGGTCTTCTCACGATTGGTCAGGGTAATAAAAATCAGACCGGCGAGTGCGATCAGTAAATTGACAGAAAGTAAATGTTCGGTCATAAATTTGCCTCCGGGATTGAGCCTTAGATGATACAGATAACTATTATAATTAATAAAATCAACAGAACGATTCCGCTAATGTTTATAAATTTTGTCGACTGAGCTCTCTGAAATATTCTGTCAGCCAGTTTTGCGGGAACGTTTTCAAGTTTGGCCAGCCGCCGGGCGCAACGTTCGTTGAGGCGGTTGAGATAAGTCGTACTGCGCAGGAATAATTTAACTGCTCGTATGCCGCAAGCCGGGATCAGAACCGAATCAAATCCGAGCAACTTACTGGCGAATTTACGGACGACAACCGCCAGCGGCTGAACGATGCGATTGCGCATAAATTCGTTTATAATAATTAATTGTCGTCCGAGAGCGTTAGTATTTGAATAATTAGTCAGGATAAAACCAAATGCCATCCCCGTTACTACGGTAGCCGCGTAGATAATTATTGAATTAATTTGGCTTAGACTATAATCCGGCAAGCCGCTTTCTACAGGTTGGATTACATAAAGGTACATGTCCCTCAATTGAGTGGTAAGCGGATTGAGAACCGGCAGAGTGAAAAATGGGTATAGACTCGCCACGGCTATAATAGCGATAATCCAGTGAGTTAGCGTCGCAACCGGAGCATTCTTTCGTCTGCGCGGTTTATAGGCGTTAGTGGTCAGGAATAATCTGAGCATCACTGCGCCGTTCAGGAAAAAGATCGCTCCCAGTAATCCGATCGTGAAAGCCAGAAAAGTTGAACCGGCTCCTGAATTAGCGAAGATTGCCTGAAGGAGCAGAAAGCGTACATTAAAAGCCAGAGTGAGCGGCAACCCAATCAAATTGAACCATAAAATTATGCGGATCGGCAAATTGATTGAGAAACCGGACGGCTCGCTGGTCGCGTTGAAATCACGAATCAGAACAATCAGCAGAACATCGACGATAAAAAATACAATCAATAAGGACACGCTGACCTGGACGACGCCCAGGCCAATCGTCATAAAAAGCAAGCCGATCTGAACTATCGTATTCAAACGCATGAACTGCCTGAAATCTGATTTAGTCAGATGAATGATCAGAGCGATGAGCGCGCTTAGCCCTCCGAATAAAATCAGTCCCTCCAGACAAACCGTCGGCAGAACCGGTAGCATTTTAATCAGCAGAAAAACGCCGGCTGGCAACAATCCGCTAAATATTATAAAATCATCACTTAAGCGGGTAATTTGCCGGTTGTCCGGTTTTTCGCGAAAGGTGTGGTGTAATATCCTGAAAATTGCCGCCAAAATTATCATTATTCCCGACCAAAATAATCGACCGGTAAAAATTGCTCCGGATTCAATGCTATCGAGAATTAAGTCGATCCGGAAGGTGCCGCT
>JALOAB010000289.1 GCA_023229045.1 Fidelibacterota bacterium | reverse complement strand
TCCGACCGAGCTGTCCCTTCTCAGCCGCAGGGAAGCCCGGGCTGGTTTTCGTTTGGCTTGTCAGGTAGCCGTCAAGGAAGACCTGAAACTTCAAATCCCGCCGGAGATTTTCGCGATCCGCAAATGGAAATGTAGCGTGCGTTCCAATCGCAACGTAGCGACTTATATCAAAGAACTTGTCCTGGAACTGCCGCCCGGCGAGCAAGTTGATTTCCGGGCGGGCGGCTATATTCAGGTCGAATGTGAACCGCATCGCGTGCATTTCAAGGATTTTGTAATCGATGAGCCTTTTCAGCCGGAATGGGATCGCTACGATATGTGGCGCTACGTTTCCGTCGTCATTGAAGAAGTGGTAAGAGCTTATTCGATGGCTAATTACCCGGATGAAAAGGGTATTATCATGCTGAATATTCGCATTGCTACTCCGCCAGTCGAAAAACCGGATGTTCCACCCGGGCTGATGTCGTCTTATCTTTTCAGTCTGAAACCCGGCGACCGCGTAACGATTTCCGGGCCCTATGGAGAATTCTTTGCCAAAGACACCGACCAGGAAATGGTTTTCATTGGCGGCGGCGCCGGGATGGCGCCGATGCGCTCGCATATTTTCGATCAGTTGAAACGCCGGCATTCCAAACGTAAAATCTCATTCTGGTACGGCGCGCGCAGTCGCAAGGAGATTTTCTATCAGGAAGACTTCGATAATTTGCAAAAAGAGTTCCCGAATTTTCAATGGCATGTGGCGCTTTCCGCGCCGCTACCGGAGGATGATTGGAAAGGCTATACCGGTTTCATTCACAGTGTCGTATTTAATAATTACTTGCGCGATCATCCCGCGCCGGAAGAATGTGAATATTATATCTGCGGACCGCCGCTTATGAACAGCGCCGTCCTCAAAATGCTGGACGACCTGGGCGTCGAACCGGAGAATATTTTATATGATGAGTTTGGCTAATCAAAGGAGGGATAAGCATGCAACAAGCTATTGACATTATCCTTGAAAAAGATCGCCCCATGATCAGCGTGCCGCCTGAAACTACCATATACAACGCACTGAAAATTATGGTGGAAAATCAAATCGGCGCGATCGTGATAACCGAGCAAGACAAGGTAGTCGGAATCTGGACCGAACGCGACCTGTTAAATAACTCAGCCCAACCCGATTTCAATCCGCAGACTGCACTGATCGGGGATTACATGCAAACGCAGTTAAAAACCGTCAATTATGACGAACCGATTTTCAAGTTGCAGGACCGCATCCTGGGTATGTACGTGCGGCATCTTTTTGTAGTCCAGGATGACGAAATCATCGGCCTGCTTTCAGCCGGCGATATCACCCGCGCCTGCCTGCTGGAACGCACTAAGGAACTGGAAAATATCAGCTGGGAATACTACGAGAACTGGCGCTGGGAACGCAGAAAGAAATAAGCCGATGTTAGTTCATTTTGTCATAATATTCGGAAGCGTTATCATCGCCTTAACATTGTTAATACTGGCGCTGAAGTTCAGCCGATACAAAGGCGAAAAGCATGGCGGACAATGCGGAGGCGGATGCCATTGTGCCGGGGAAAAAAATTGCGGGGATTAGTTCCAAGTTGCCTGCCCGAATTTTATGCGAGAGCAGAAAAGGCGGGCCTGTCCGACTGAAGACACAGTCATTCAGGCAGGCGAGTTACGAGTTTACAGTTTACAGTTACAATTAAGGATAAATCCACTGCGGGTTAACGGAAGCTGAAACGGCATTACGCTTGGTATATTATTACCGGAAAATTGCATATTTACCGCTTTGGTCGTAAAATTTGCGCTGATTTTGAGAAGCAATTTATGCGGATATTGGATAGAAAGAGTATCTTAAGAGGAATATTTTTAAGCCTGGCGATCGGACTGAGTCACTCGAATGCCCTGGCGTTCAAATTTTCCTGGTCGGAGCTGATTTCCGATACGCTGTATGTCAGCACTTACGCCGATTCACTCGCTCCGACTGAATTTCCGGCGATTCAGGTGCGTGACGAACGTGGCGATCCGCCGACTATTATCGGCATCCAGCAGACCAAGAAATGGAACTACATTCCGGTCGATCAATATATTGCCCTGAATGAACCGCTGGCGATTCAACTATCCAGATTTTTACAAAAATACCAAGTCAGAGGAGATCAGACTCTGGTTATTGATAATCTGAGCGTCTGGTACGACGCCAGTCCGATCTTCGACGCGGCGCGGACATTGAACGGTTATACACGCCTGGTGGATTCCAGCGGCAAAACGATTCGCGACTGGCAGTGGGAATTGCGCGAGAAGAAAGTCAGAAAGCAAAAAGTCGAAGATAACATCGGGATCCTGCTAAATAAATGGATGATTGCCCAGACCGAAGCGCTTGAACGAAAACCGTCTGGAGAATTGCTGGTTTCCCCCTTTCGCTACCGAAGGCAGATGGTTCCCTGGTTTGATCTGGTTGGTCTGCGCGATGGGTATATTGTGATTGCCCACCTGATGCTGGATTATCCGGCCGATCAGATGCCGAAATACATTCGCGGCTCGCCGGGAATCTTTTACCGCAAGTCTTCCCGGCATGAATCGATTGCCATCGGAGGAAAAGATCAGCAATGGTATTTCCGCCTGAATCCGTCCTGGCTGGGGCGTCTGAATACAACAGTGCGGGTAGGTTTCAACAATTTCAATCCTGACAAGTATGATTTTGTCGATTTCTGGAATATCATGCTGGTCAATTTGAGTTTCAATGCCAGCATCGAATATCGCCCGGTCTATCATCGCGGAATCTTTGTAGGCGCCGGGCTTTATCAGGGAATTAACATATTGCCGACTGTAGTTAAAACTCTGGAAACCGGACTGATGTTTTCGATGGGAGTCGTTCTGCCATGAAGAGAAGGCTCGCCCTGTTGTTGATTCTGTGCGGCGGTCTGCAGGCCGCGAATATTTCCGGTTATATTGTGGATGAAAAAACCGGCGAGGCGATTATCGGGGTCAATGTTCTAATCGCCAACACCGGTCTGGGAGCCGCAACCGATCTGCGCGGCTTTTTCGTTGTACGCCAGGCGCCGGAGGGAAAGCAGACTCTGCGGCTTTCACATATCAGCTACACCGAGCGTGAAATCGCGCTTGAGGTTACCGATAAGGCTCTATTTCTGGGAACGCTGAAAATGGAGGCGCGCGCCT
>JALOAB010000288.1 GCA_023229045.1 Fidelibacterota bacterium | reverse complement strand
ATTATGTTACTGGATGAAAAAGAAGTCCAGGCTTTGAGTAAAATCTGGACTGAAACTATGCAGACTACGAACTTTTCGAATACTTTTTCGGGTGAACATTATGATTTTAATAAATTAAGTTATAAAATTAAGCCGAGCGTTTATTCGTTGACCATCGGAGTGCTGGATTTAGACACGCGAAAATCCACTTTTCGTAAGCGCGAACTGGATTTAAAGGACTATTATAAAAAATCGATTACGCTGAGTAATATCAACGTCATCGAAAATAACCAAACCGATAGCAGTGGAGTAATGGTTGATGGCTCTTCGATTGACGGCCAGTTGAACGATACTCGTGGCGATTTTATGATTTCTTTTTACCTGTTATCAGACGGTGGGAAAGGAACGATCAAATATACGATTTATAACATGAATAAAAAGGTGGTTTTAGATAATAAAATTGACCAGAACTTTAAGAAAGGAGTCGAGTTAGTCAAACTGAATATTCCTAATGAAGACCTTTCATATAGTAAATACCGCCTGGTTATGAAAGTGAAAGTTGGTTCGGAGGAAGCCACTGCAGAAAAAATTATTCAGATACGCTGGGTGGGTATGTCCAACCTGATTGATAATCTCGATCTGGCGATTGAGCAGTTAAAATACATAAGCGGTGGTAGTCTCCTTAAAAAATCCAAAAAAGCAACCGATGAAGAGAAAAAACAACTATTTTTGGAATTTTGGGAAAAAAGGGATCCAACGCCCGGAACGGAAGAAAACGAATTGATGAATGAATATTATCGGAGAGTGAATTATTCCAATCAGCATTTTTCCGGTTATTTGGAAGGCTGGAAAACCGATATGGGAATGGTTTTCATTTTATTCGGACCGCCGAATGATATTGAACGTCATCCATTTGAACTACAGACCAAGCCTTATGAAATTTGGTATTATTATGAGTTGAATCGCACCTTTGTATTCGTCGATGAGACCGGCTTTGGTGAATATCGGCTAATAACACCACTCGACTATTATGGCACTTTTTAAATAATGAATATAACGAGTAAATCCAGAAAAATCGCTATTATGGCCGGCGATGGAATCGGCCCGGAGATCACCAAACAGGTTGTTAAGGTGTTGGAGGTTTTAAAGCAATCTGATCAAATCGATCTGACTGTCACTCAATTGCCGTATTCGGCTGATTATTACTTACAAACGGCTGTTTCAATACCAGCTGAATTTATCACGGAACTCGAAAAAAGCTACGACGCCATATTGATCGGTCCGCTCGGCGATCCACGGATTCCCGACGGTCGTCATGCCCGTGATATTATTTTAGGACTGCGCAATCAACTTAATCTTTATTTCAGTTATCAGCGAGTCAAAGTCTATGATCTCTGGATGAGCCCGTTGAAAAATCCTTCGGAAGCGCTGGCTGATTTCTACGTTATCCGGGAGAATATCGAAAGTAGCGCCCCGAAACCGGGCGGCGGAATATATCGTGGTACCGAGAAAGAAATCGTGACTCAGTCATTTATTTATACCCGAGCCAATGTGGACCGGTTGATCCAGAAAACCTTTGAATTTGCCCAAAGCCGCGGCGTTAAAAAAGTCGTATTAGCGCATAAGAATATCCTGATGTCCCATTTGCATGAACTGTGGCTCAGGTCTTTTCAGGAAAAAGCCGGCGACTTTACGGAAATCTCTGCAGAGGCGCTAACTATCGATGCGCTTTTACTGGATTTGCTTAGCGATCCGTTGAAATATGAAATGATTGTTGCTCCGGCTGAGATTGCCGATATGATTTACGATGCCGGTCTATTTTTACAGGGCGGATATGGAATGGCTCATATGTGTGAAATCAATCCCGACCAGATCGGCGCTTTCCGCATTACTCAAGGTTCGGCAACCAAAATCGCCGGTCACAATCGGGCTAATCCGTTTGGAGCATTCATTGCCACCATCGAAATGCTCAAATTCCTTAAACTCCCTGAAATGGCTGAAATCGTCGAGCGTGCACTTACTCAGACGCTTCAAAAACATTTAGTGACGATTGATATGGGCGGCCTGATTGGCACCGAAGAGGTCGGTAATTATCTTTGCGAATATATCAAGGAGCAGTTGCCGGCTGTGCGTGAGTAGCACTATTCCGGCTTTAATCGATTGATAGCCGATAGAATATAATAGCCGGCAACACAACCCGCCGCATAATACCCAAAATCACTCCACATAAAGTGGTTACCGATAAAAGTCCGACCCATGAAGGTCGTCCGGATTATTTCTAAAAAGGGTGGATGCCAGAGTTGCATAAATTCAAGCATACCGGTGATAATGAAAACCAGGATGGCGATTCTAATAATTTTCATGCGTGGGAATAAAATTGAAATCACCAGGCACCAGAATATTTCATATAAGAAATCACACAGCGAATAATTCACCCATTCCTGAAAAGGACCGCGATAGATTTTAGTATAAAAACCGAGGGGAGTGATGCTTAAAAGGATTAATACTTTTAGAAATATCGGGCGTTTGAATAGTGCTTTGATTGACATCAATTTGATTTTCTCACATTTACAAGTTTCACACAACGGATGACATTCATTTTTTCCAGGTTATTGAAAATTCCAACGAACGTAACTTAGATAAGAATCAAGAGATGGTCAAGATTAATAAGGCGATATCGTCATTTTTCGCTTATTTTCAAGTACATATGATAAATTAATATCTTCATTTGGCTTTTTGCTAAAATACTGCCAAATTCCGACGCGATGTAAGTAAGTAAAGGAAAGTACAAGCATGACTGTAAAGTATCAACCTGTTATCGGTCTGGAAGTTCACGCTCAACTGCTGACTGACACCAAGATTTTCTGTAGGTGTAAAAATACTTATGGCGCCGCGCCGAACTCTTTAACCTGTCCGGTCTGCCTGGGAATGCCGGGCACTCTTCCGGTATTGAATAAAAAAGCCGTCGAATTTGCAATTAAAATGGGATTGGCTACCGATTGCTCGATCGCCGGCTTATCGCGTTTTGCCCGCAAGCATTACTTCTACCCGGATTTACCGAAAGGTTATCAGATTTCACAATATGACGAGCCGCTTTGCTATAACGGTAAAATTCTGATCAGATTTAACGGAACTGAAAAGACGATTGGCATAACCCGGATTCATATCGAAGAAGATGCCGGTAAATCCATTCAT
>JALOAB010000286.1 GCA_023229045.1 Fidelibacterota bacterium | reverse complement strand
ACTTCGTCAGCATCCGATAAAATATCGCCATGATCAACCCAATAAACCTGATGACTTTCGTTATCGTTGAGCGGCACATTATTCAGCATCACCGCAATGCGACTCTGATCGAAACCGCGTATCTGAACGTAGGAATAGCCGGTGCCGTTACCGCTTTCGCTGTATGAGTGTACACCCGGCTCCATCGCCAGAATCATTGGCACATCTTCAACGGTATAACGGCTTTGAATTTCCTCAGTAGAGAGTTCCGAAAAAGCCACCGGCGTACGACCTTTGATCGCCCTGGTCGCCGTGACATAAACATTCTGGCCGGTGATTATAATCGGAATGAGATGAATTGTGCCGAAATTCGCGGTTTTTAGTATCAGAGTCGTGTCCTGAAAGCCAATATGCGAGATGAAGAGATTTATTGGTAAATACGGTGCATTGAGCCGGAAATAGCCCTCTTTATCGGTAAAAGTACCACTGCCGTCTTCCAGAAGAACATTAGCAGATTCCACCGGTCGTTCAGTATTTTGTGATACTATTCTTCCGAAAATCAGTTGTTCTTCGCCACTGGCGAGGTCAATAACTAAAAGCAGGATTAAGAGAATAAAGAAGAATGCGGGTAAGATTTTTTTATGCATCATAACTCCCTTCGCTGGTATTATCCAGATCAGGTTCTAAGGGTTTAATCTCAGCTAATCCCGCCTAACGCGGACCAGCACCCCCGGACCATCACTTGTTAAAAATCATTTGAAATTAATAATCCGTAAAATCGGATGCAATAAGTATTTCAGATTGCGGAAATGCCTGGGAGTCGAACCCAGCTCCCGCCTATCGGCGGGACGACGATTTTGAAGACCGCGGCCCCCACCGGGGTGGCATTCATTCCCATTTTCAATTTTTTACAACCACAAAATCCAGATTTTGCGTTTTCTTCAAATTATCTCCGACGCGGCGGGCTTCACTTACGGTTAGATATGAACCGATCAAGACGCTTGTCAGGGTGCGTCCTGAACGATCTACCTTGCGCAATGTCACCGTATGACCGAGCCGCTCGAGTTTTTTCTTGAGGCTATGGGCATTGTTCAAATTGCCAAATACACCCATTTGGAGCATATAGTCACCGGCCGGTTTTTTCACTTCGGCTTGTTTAGGCGCTGAGGTTGAAACCGAGGTTGGCGGTTTGGCGGCTGTCTGCGATTGACTGATATCGGCAAGGGTGAGTTTGGTAGCGCTCCGATAATTCTCAAAATGAAAATCCATGCCGGGATAGCGCGTCGAATAGTATCGATAATAATAATCAACAGAATCGCGCTGATGCATAGCGTTCAGACTACACAGATGCAGATAAATGGCTTTGTCGATCAGGTTGGAACGCGGATAAGTTTTAATCAGTTCGCGCGCATATTTGTCAGTCTTGGCGTACAAACCTTTCGTGAATAGATATTCAACAATTTTAAGAAAAGCATCGTCTGCCACTGAACTATTCGAAAAACGACTAATCACATCCCGATAAGTTAAAAGCGCCTTTTCTCCGTCGGTTTCTACTAATCCGCTTAGGTATAACAATTCGGGATTATCGGGATTTTTGGCAATTAAAGACGGTAAAAGGCTTCTGACATTTTCAATTTCTCCGGCTTTAATTTTTTGATTCAATTCCTCGATATTCTGGGCGAATGTAAGGAATGGAATCAGCCCCAGCAGTAAGAATCGTTTCATGCTTTTGTAAAATAGGTATCCGCCATACCGCAGACCGGGCAAAGCCACTGAATTTCGCGACTTTGGTTATTACAATTCGCGCAAACATACTCCTCAGTATCAACCATCTGTTCGATTATTTCGCTTAGGATATTTGTGGCCTGGGTCAGTCTGGTTTGCCCGATCAGTATTTTAACAAGTCCGATTTTGGCAACCGCCAGATTGGGATTCTTTTCGACTAAATCCTCCAGGATATTGATCGCCCGGTTGGCATTCCCTTTCTTTTCATATAAACCGGCCAAAGCTATCAGCGTCATAGGATCACCCGGCAATCTCTTCAGGAGATTCTCATAAAAACTTTCGATATTGCCAAAATTTCCCAGATTATACAAAATAGTCTGCAAAGATTTGAAGATGAGGTGGGCTTTTTGCGGTGCGATATCGGCAAATTTTATCCACTCTTCGACGGCATCCGATTCGCGATGATCCAATACATAGGAATTCCCGATATAATAGTAAGCGGCTTCACACAACGGATCGATCCTGAGAGCTTTGCGGAAGATCAGGCGCGCTTCATGATATTCACCCGCTTTATATTGAACCAAACCTTCCTGCACTTTATAGAGCGCCAGAAGCCGGTCGTTGTGTTCCTTTTTTATAGCCAATATTTTCTCAAGATATTCGGAAGCCTTTTCCCAGCGCCCCAGGTCACGGTTCAGCAGATGGTTTTTTTCGAGCGCCCAGATATTTTTTTTGTCAATATTGATTATGCTCTCGACGTAAGTGAGCGCCCGGATCTTATCACCGGCTTTTATATAATCTTCCACCAGGTTGCGTAATATTTCCAGACGCTGGATTGCATTGACTTCCTGTCGATAGAGTAAACCCTGGTGAATCTTGATGGCATTGGCAGTCTTATCTTTTTTTCGCATGAGGATGCCAAGATTGATGTAAGCATCGATATTATCAGTATCTCGGCGAATAACATCGCGAAATAATCGAATCGCCGTGTCATCTTCACCATGCAACATATGATTGAGCGCCATTGTATAAAGGCTGACAGAGTCTCTTGGTCGGCGTCGACGTCGGTTGGCCAGATTGACGACAATAAATACTATTAGAGCGATTAAAACCAGTGTAAGGATAATATCCAGTATTGCCATAATTCTTCCTGATTATTCGGGATTTAAATCATTATTATCGACTTCCTCAAGCCCTTGATTACGCAGTAAATCAATCTCTTTTTTCAACTTCTTGTAGTTATTCGATAGAACTCGCAGTTCATTTTTTTTAGCCAGAATTTTTATTCCTGCGATCAGAAAACCAAGCACAAGTCCAAGTAAAAAAGTCAAAAAGACCAGGATCAGCGCATCAATTTCAACTGCGGATGACTTCCAGAAAAATTTGATTGTCACCGGTGGATTCAGATTTGAATTCTGAATAACAAACAACACAATTAAGAACATGATCAAAACTGTGACGATCCAACGTAGAAT
>JALOAB010000287.1 GCA_023229045.1 Fidelibacterota bacterium | reverse complement strand
TTGAAGAAAATGAGGACAACGAAAAACAAGTTACGCCGATTTCCTATTATAAATCACTGGCCGATTCGGTTATCAGTACCGAAATGATGCAATACGAAAAACGGCTGGTGTTTTTATCGTCCACCGTCAGCGCCAGCCCCTTCCTTGGATTATTCGGTACGGTTTGGGGCGTTATGCAGGCTTTCATGAGTATTGGCATAAAGGGTTCGGCGGCTATCACTGCTATTGGACCCGGTATCGCTGAAGCCTTAATCACAACGGTGGCCGGGCTGGCTGTAGCTATTCCGGTGCTTTTTGCCTACAACCTGATTGTCGATAAAATCAGAAAATACGAGAATCAAATGCAAATTCTGGCCAATGACATGATTAAAAAGATCGTCCGGGAAAATATTCATGGCGGATCGCAAATATAAACCGCTGACCGAAATCAATATCACCAATCTGGTGGATGTCACTATGGTGCTATTGATTATTTTTATGATCACGGCGCCGTTGATTCACAGCGGCATCGAAGTCGATCTGCCCCAGACAAGGAGTGAGGCTACAACTGTTCGGGAAGGTCTATTGGTCACCTACAGCATAGACGGACGTCTTTTCATTGACGGCGATCCTGTACTTGAGAAGGATTTCGCCAGCACTTTGGTCAAGCATTGGGTGCATTCCGGGAAAAAACCGGTTTTGTTAAGCGCGGACAAAGACATTGATTACGGCAGGATTATTAATCTGATCGACCGCATTAAAGCCGCCGGCGTAACCGAATTGGGATTGATTGTCGAGATGGAGCAGTCTAAAAAGTGAGCCATCCCTACACCATATCATTTGCCCTGCATTTGACTTTTTTCGTTGCTCTGGGTTTTATAGCCGGATGGAGCCGTCCCCGCGTCATGACTGTGCCGACCCAGACAATCCGTTGGGTCGATATCGTGCCTCCGACTATACCTACGGTTGAGGCTCCGGCTCCGGTCAAGTCCCCTCCACCCGCACCCAAGCCTAAACCAAAACCAAAAAACGAAGAATCCACCGCAATTCGGCCGGAAAAGCCACAACCACAGCCGGAACCCAAACCATTACCGGAAGAGCCGGTAGCTTCACCAGCACCCTTACCGGAATCTGTTACCGAGCCGGTTCCGACAGATCAACCAGCCGTCGCCGGTTTACCCGGTCCAGCCGGGTTGAAAGTCGATGATCCCGATTTTACTTTTATCTATTATCTAAATATCATTCGAAACCGTATTCAGGAATACTGGCGACCGCCGCAACTATCCGACCATTCCCAGAATCAACAGGCAATGGTGGCCTTTAAAATCGCCCGGTCGGGTAAAGTATCCCAGATTCGGGTAGAGCAGTCTTCCGGTAATTTCCTGTTCGATCAGGCCGCTCAAAGAGCCCTGTATGAAGTCGCTTCTTTGCCACCCTTGCCAGACGAATACGGCGGTCGTGAATTATCCGTCCATATCGAATTTGAAGTCCTGAAATGAGAAAATTATGAATAAGGTGCTGGCTCGTCTTTATCTGATTTTTCTGGTAACCGTGACCGCAAGCGGTCAAACCGACGTATTTCTTAAAATTCAGTCGTCAGAGACCCGCAAAATCAACGTTGCCGTAGCCGATTTCAGCACCAATCAGAATCCGCAGATGGCGGCTGATCTGCGTAAAATAATCATCGATAATTTGAACTATTCGGGATATCTGGCGGTGGTCGATTCCGCATCTGCCGCTGAGGGTGACCTTTTTATCCGGGATCCTGAAATATTGATCAGCGGCAATGTGAATCATAAAAGCAGTCGTTTCAGTTTTGAATTCAGTCTCACTGAAGTCGCTACCGGTCGTAAACTTATGTCTAAGTCATTTCGTTCATATCCCTTTGCCCTGCGGGTATTGGCGCATACCGTATCTGACGAAATTGTCCACCGTTTATGCGGTGATTATGGCATTGCCTGCACCAAGATTGTCTTCGTCAGCGAACAGAGGGGGAGCAAGGAGTTAGCGCTCATGGATTATGACGGTCAGAGATTAACACCCCTGACCCGCAACCGATCGATTAATTTATTACCTTCCTGGTCGGATGACAGTCAATCATTGCTATTTGCCACTTATGCTTTCGGCGGCGGGCCGCTTCTGGCCAGTTACACTCTAAAAGACCGGCAAATATCGCGCTTCATAGAGCAAGCCGGTACATTTACCTCATCCGAATATTCGCCCGATGGTAAAAAGGTGACCTTCGTTATCACCCGTGATGGCAATGCCGATATTTACGTCGCCGATCGAAGCGGTCAAAACCTACAACGCCTAACCAACCATCCCGCCATCGACACCGGACCATCCTGGTCGCCCAACGGGCGCGAAATCGTGTTTTCTTCCAATCGCAGTGGCTCGCCGCAAATATATATCATGGATGCCGAAGGCGGAAATGTGCGCCGCCTGACCTATGGATATAAATATAACTCTTCGCCCAAGTGGTCGCCTAAGGGTGATCAAATTGCCTTTGTCACCCTGCAATCCAGTGGCTTCCAGCTTTGCTTAATTGACATTTCCGGAGAAAATCTGGTCTGCCTGACCGACAACAAGGCCAGCTATGAAAGCCCGGCCTGGTCGCCCGGCGGCAGTCACCTTGTCTTTACCTCCAACCGAAACGGTAGCTGGGAAATTTACAGTAGCCTGCGTGACGGTTCGCTTCTGCGTCAACTCACATTCACCGGCGGCAATACCGGACCAAATTGGTCGCCGCGCATGAAACCATTTAATTAGAAAAACATTTTACGTAATATGAACAGATGAAAAATAAGGAGATGTAACCATGAAAAAACTTATTTTGTTCTTCATCCCGGTGCTTTGCATTAGCCTGGAACTTAACACCTGCAGTAAAAAAACCGCGGCTGTGCCGGCTGATAGCCGCGAGGCAACTACTTCAGTCCAGCCACAACCACAACCAGCCGCCACCCAAACGACCAAGCCGGTGGTTGAAAAACCAGCCCCGGTTGCCAGAGTGAAACAACCGGACAAGGCCGATCTGGAACGGGACATTGTGGAACAACCAGACAAGACCGATCAAGAGCAGGACATTACCGTGACAACCTCGCTCGGTGATGAGGTTTTGCAATTTGATACGATTCTTTTCGACTACGACAGTTACGAACTGCGCCCGGATGCGATTGCCACCCTTGAAAAAATCGCTCAGG
>JALOAB010000021.1 GCA_023229045.1 Fidelibacterota bacterium | reverse complement strand
AAAAGTTACCTTCCCAGTCAATGGATTAATAGTCACCGAGTCTGCGCCACTCAGTTGAACGGTTTCCGGCATAACGAAGCCACGGGAGAGATAAGCGACCGAATCACCCGTCGCGATGTGTAAGGTATCGATCTGCCAATCCTGAGCAAGAAGAAAACCGCTTGCTATTGATAATATCAGAATCAGGCGATTAAAGGGCGACCGCGGATAAAATATTTTTCGATATAGTGAATCGGTATGATTCAAACGTGGAGTTTAACCAACGATTTAGGTCTAAGGTTTCGGATTGGGTTGTTCATGCGAAAAAACCAAGATCGTTCCGTCTTTGGTCAGTAAATAGAACCGGTTATCCAAATATGTCGCGCCGCGGTACTGTAAGGATTGATCGTAATCGAGAAAAACGGGTTGACTCCAGGCTTTGGCTTGGGTGGTAAACAGCTGTAAACCTGGGTCGTTATCGCTTAAAACTAACCAATCATTTTGGATCGCAACCAATCCGATCGCATTAATTTTGCTTTTCTTTCCAGCCGGCGAGGGAATCTTACCGAGTGGCGAACCAAAGCGGTCATATTTTAGTAAACTGCCATCGCGCTGTAATACGGCTAAATGACCTTTTTGATTCAAACGTAAACTGACTGGCTGGTCTAGAGCATATTCTCCGTAGTCGATCCCACCGAACCAGGTTTGTTCATTTCGTTCAACGAAAAGACGCATGATCTCAGCAGTTTCCCGGGCAAGGATAAAGATTTCATTGATCTGTCCGCTTGCAAGCGATATTGGATAAATCAGTAATCGCGAATCGCTCCGTAGATCATGGGTTGCGATGTAATTTAATTTCCGATCGTAACGCACGATACGGTGATTATTTTGATCGGCAATGATTATGTTCAATCCGGAAACGCAGATATCACTTGGTCGATCGAATTGCCCAATTCCCCAACCGAATCCACCATTGCGGTTCAAAACATTGCCCGCCTGGTCGAGTCGATATACTTCGTTGAATTTATCCTCCAGCAAGTAAATATCGTCGAATTCATTGGCAACAATGGCGCTGAATTGAACCCCTTCCCTGACCGCCTGCGGTATAATTTCTTTTTCGAACCGGAACTGCGCTCTGCCGCTACATATCCAGGTCAGTGTAATAAGGATAACGCTGATATTATTTTTTCTGCTCATATTCAACCCGTCTTTTAAAGTCGGTTAAATATACGATGTCGCCCGCAAGGTTCAAGGCTTTTTTATGGTAGCAAGCGCCTGGTTTAAACAATAGCCACTCGATGGTCACTGTCCGGCTATCGCCGGAGTCATTCATAGTCATTGATTATCATTTATGGTCATTTATGGTCATTAAGGCATTGAGGCATTCAATCTGAGATTTGAAATTTGAAATCAGCGATTGGCAATATATGATCTCCGATTGCTCACTTGCAGTCATTGATAGCCTTTTGTTTTCTACCTTTTTCAGGACGAGACAGCCGGTTTGCGATTCCCTGTTTCCGTTCACTCAACATACATCAGCCCGGAATTAATGTAATTACCGAATAGTTAAAAATCCGGCGTGTACCGGCTTATCTGTTAGTGAGGAAAATCCAGATTTATAGACTTTAACGAAAAATTATCAAGTCTATTTAAAAAACCCCCTGAATCGAGTTTGATTAGTGACGTTCCAGCTTGAATTCTTTTTCAAATTCTTAGCGATGAATGCGTTGGCTCTGTCGATGCGGTCGAAAACGGCATCATAGGTCCAGTTGGATTCCGGATGCCAGAAATCGCGTGAAGTATTAGCCTGGATGCGCTTCAGCACCCGTCCAAGCGCCGCCGGATCGTAGCCGGATCGGTAGGCATAGATCATTCCGAGTTGATCGGCTTCGATTTCATATTCAATTTGACGGCGTTTGGTCGCAGTCTCAAAACTATTGAGCGCGATCTCATCGAGTTCAGCGGCGACGGCGTCATCTTCGCCGATCTCTTCGTCAAGTTCATCAAATCCCAGATCAGCCTGGATCATAGTCTGACGTTTACCGACTTCCTGTACGCCATGTTTTTGAACAACATGACTGATCTCATGCGCCAGAATAACGGCCAGTTCGGCTTCGTCCTGGAGAATTTTGATCAGCCCGGAAGTCAGGAAAATCATACCGTTAGGCGTGGCATAGGCTGACGGGCGACTATCATTAAGAATGTAAAATTTGAACGGATAATCGTACATATCGGTATTTTCCAGGACGATATTACCCACCAGGTTGATGTATTTCAACTGGGCTTGATTCTGGACTAATCCTGCCGCCGCAATCTTAGAGGCCGCCGCCAAACCGATTTTTTCCATCTGAAATGAAATGGAATGATCGGTATTCTCGGTTTTTATCTTTCTGTAGCGTTTGCGGATTTTCTCGGGATCACGTCCGGCAAAGGTCGCCTGCTTGAAATACTGGAACTCCATCGGCGTGAATATTTGAGCGTCATATTGCTCAATGAAATCGGCATTACCGCTATGATAATTGACAAATTTCTGAGCAAAACCTTTGACGGCGCCGCTGGCTGAGGCTTTCGAGATCATCATCGAGCCGGTGCCGCTGACCGCACCGCTTAAGTCTGAACCAGCCGGTTCGGCTTCAGTTGTGACGGCATTTTCGGAAATCCAACCGGTTTGCCCGGCGCATTGAACTTTCAGCCAGCCGGATTGTATTTCAGAAATGACGACTTTAACGCCTTTTTTCAACATACCAACCAGCGGGTAATATGAACCGGGACCCTGCCTGAAATGGGTATTTGCACGACCAATAATCCTCGTTTCAGCCGCGAACAAGCTGACAATCAACGCGATTAATATCGTAATAGTAAGAATTGAGCGCTTCATATTTCTCCCTCTTGCTTTCATTTTATTATGCCGGAAATTCGCTCTATTCTGCACAATAATCAAGTCCATTTTATTTGACTGTGATATTGAACACGCCATCGCCGTCGATAAGTTTCGGTTCGTTGATTAACCGGGCACAGCGTTTGCCGAATACTCTACTGACCGGATCGTCGGGAAATTGTTTGCTCATTTCCAGAAAAGCCAGTCCGGCGGCTTTGAATTCACGTTCGCGATAGAGACGCATCGCTTTGGTATTTAATTCCAGCAATTTTTCGATTTCCGCAGTAAGATCGGCGATGGTGCAAATAATGTTAAAAATTGCCAGTGGTTTCTCCCGTCCTTTAACTCGTATAAGATCCAATTCGCGACAGATGAAATGCTCTTTTACCAAAGCATGAGTGGTTTCGGAAATAATATTCTGAGTTCCGTAAAGTTTATTGACGCCCTCCAAACGAGCCGAAAGATTAACCGTATCACCGATGGCGGTGTAATCCATGCGATTTGATGAGCCGATATTGCCGACAACCAGATTACCACTGTTAATCCCGAGGCGCGTAATCAATGGAATAGATTGGTTTTTAGCCTTGATGTTTAATTCTGACAATTTTTTAAATCCCAGGGCGGCGTTACAAGCCAGGATAGCATGCGCGGGAGTTTCCAGCGGAGCGCCAAAGATCGCCATGATACCGTCGCCGGTATATTTATCGAGCATTCCGTTATTCTCGAAAATAATCTGTTCAACTTTTGTAAAATACTGATTCAGGAAGCCTACTATCTCCGGCGGTGAAAAGAGTTCCGAAATCCCGGTGAAGCCCTGTAAATCGGAAAACATCACCGTTGCCACAATTTCCTTGCCGCCCATTTCGAGACGTTCGGGATTTCTGGTCAGATTTTCAACCACCGTCGGATGCAGGTAGCGGTTGAAAACCTTCTTGATCATTTTCTTCTCACGCCCTTCCGTCAGAAAATTCACCAGCAATACAACGGTGACGCTCAGGATAAAAGTGATCTCGGTTATCACAACCGGTATGAAAATCTTCCCATGCTGAAACGCCAGAACAGCGGCGATTAATGGGATCAACAATGCAATCAGCGATACCAATGCCGCTTGCCAGATTTTCAGCTTCTGCCACAGAAATGCCAACAACCATGTCAACACCAGCGCAATTCCCAACCAGGCAATAAACGGAAAATCGCGGACGTAATCGCCCCGCACAATGTTCGAGAATACGGTGGCATATACTTCCACTCCGGGATACGGTTCGACTGGTGAATAGGGCGTAGTTTTCAGATCGAGCAGACCGGCGGCGGTCGCGCCGATGAAGACGGCTTTATCTTTAAAAATCGCCGGATCGATATCCGGTTCCAGTCCCTCCTGCATTTGCAGATAAGAATTAAGCAGTTGAGCAAAAGAGACATATTTAAAGGTATTTCCCGGTCCGCCCGGTCCATACCAGAAAATATCGAAATATCCGTCCCTCCTTAGCGGTACGCGATGCTCGCCAACTATGATCGAGTACCGCACCGAATCGAAATTAACCACAGTAATATCATCGTAAATCATCACAGCCGCCAGCGCCATATACGGCACGACCTGTTCATCTTTCGCAAACAAAAGTGGAATCCTGCGACAAACACCATCCACATCGGTGAAAAAGTTGACCGCACCCGGATAAGCCATCGCCTTCTGAAAACGGATGATCGGAACGGTTATGCTGGGATATTCGCGGACAATCCATTGCGGAATATTATAGGTAATTATGCGATTGAACCGGGTCATCAATCGTTCGCCACCGAGTCGGGTCGAATCTTCCATTTGAGTCGCCAGAACAACATTGCCGCTTGCCAGCATTTCACGGGCAAAGGCTGAATCGGCGTACTCAGCCTGTACGTTAACGCGGTCAATATCCGGCGCAGAAAAGATAATATCATAGAGAATGACTTTCGCGCCGCAGGTTTTTAGAAACTTGGTCGCAACGGCGTAAATATCGCGCGGCCAGGGCCAGAGAATCTGGAAATTATCCTGAAAGAAGTCAAGACTGTTCTGATCGATGGCAATTATCACGGTTTCTGATGGATGTTGCTCGATCTGGAAATCGCGGTATAAAATGTCCTGCACCTGATTTTCCCAGCGTTGAATCAGACCGTTGTTAAAAAGCAGACCGGTAAGTAGTAAAATGCCACAGGCGATAGCGGCGCTAATCAATAATTTTTTGGAATTGCCACCCATTATTCGTCCCTTACTGAAAATTAAGGCGCGGATAAAATTTCCCAGTCATGTTCCCATCTCCATTTATCGAAGTACAGATTACCACCCTTCCACTCGACTTCGCCGCGCTGGGAGTCAATCGTCTCAGATCGCGGATAAATTTTCAGCGGATAGAAATCGGCCGATATTCCGTCATTGAAAATCGTCCGGTAGCTGTCCATTCCGTTTAAATAAAACCACCGGAAGGATTCGTCCTTAGTTGCCCGCATACCATAAGTCACGTCCATCGGTACCCAGCCGTACGGCGCAAAGTAAATCTCACCCCAATCATGCATACTGTCGCGCGGCGGTTGAAATTCCCAACCCGATTGCCAGCGCGCCGGGATACCATTCAGACGACAAAGCGTGATAAATGTCAGGGTCATCATACCGCAATCGCCGTGACGATTATCAAGAACATATTGCGGAATATTATAAATCGTGGAATACTCGCGCGCCGACGCCCAGGGAATGTTGGTGTCAATCCATTCAAAAAGCTTTTGAGCAATGCGGTACGAATTGGACTCAAAGCCGACGATTTTGCGCGAGAGTTCGCGGATTTCGCTGGTGAAAACGATGTGCGGTGGCTCTTCTTGCAGGAATGGTTTCAGATCAGGCGTCAGCTGAGCGGGAATCACCTTCTCGACCATTATCGGAGTATATGTGCCGTAAACTTCGTAAGTATATTTAACCGAAAAGCACGTAATCGAATCTCTGACCGCCGGCTTTTCAAAATAGATTGTACGCTGAAGTGATTGATCGGTGCGCGCTAAAATGTAAATCTGCGGATCGGTGCGTAATATCCGGATACTCATCTGACGACCGTCAATTTCGCGCGGGAATGGTATCCAACAGCGGATGATTTCACCGGCAGGCACGGCATTCGGCTGTACGGCGATGCTTTGGATGATTTTCATTTTTACCGGCAGAACGTTGGATTTATTGGTCTTCTGGACGGAATCCACGATTTTCCGGCAATGCGCATCCAGGTCGAGTTGCGGCTTGTGGTTTGCGTCTGAAGGTTGCGCCGCGTCGGCTTTGCGCTTGATTGCCCGGGCGTTTTTATCGAGTCTGAAAAGGTTCGCCGCCGCCTCGCTGAAGTACATTTTTTGACCGTCGATCAACATATATTCGAGCGATTTTTCAGATTCCCAGCGCGCGAGATCGGACGGAGAAACTTCATGTATATATTTTTTAATATAATCGACAATTTCAGCCTGGTTTTTATTAAAATCGAGGCGGATACGTCGCATGCGATCCAGTTCGAATTCCAATTCGCTCTTTGCGCAAGGAGTCAGAGAAGCGTTGGAAACAAGCTCTCGGTTAATGGCATTTTCGGCTCTGGTAAACTCGCCTTTTTCAATTAAAGTCCGATAATCAGCGGTCGGATTGTCCGCACCGAAACACAGGAACATTCCAACGCAAAGCAAGCTAATGAGGTTGATGACATTTTTCATCCGGTTGACTCCCTGGCAATTATTCGCATCTGCCTGAAAATTAGAATAAAGAAATTTCCCTGTCCAGCATTATTTTAAAAAATTAGTAAAAACTTTGTTAAAAATCCTCGTGAAACTTTAAATTTAGACGCTTTCTATATGTATTCAATTCCAATTATACCCAAAGGAAATCATGTCCAGGATAGACCAGCACCCGATTCTGACGGTTCCGTCTGACCGAAAATTAGTAAGGTTTACTTTTAATGATATCGAATTAGAAGGTTATGAAGGTGAGCCGGTATCTTCATCGCTAATCGCGCAAGATTATAAAGAATTTGCCATCCATCAAAGAGGCGACACACCGCAGGGACTTTTCTGCGCTAACGGTCAATGCTCGCATTGCACATTAATTATCGATGGTTTACCGCAGAAATCCTGTGTGACTCCGCTTAAAGCCGGGATGCAGATCAGGACTCTGCGGCATATCGCCGAAATTCCCGAGGATAATCGCCCCCTCAGCCGTCATTCAAAGAAAGAAATGACTTGCGATGTACTGGTAATCGGCGGCGGACCTTCCGGTCTGACTGCCGCGCTTGAGCTGGCGAAATTAAATTTTAAAGTTTTCCTGGTGGATGATAAGGAAAAGTTAGGCGGCAAACTTCTTCTGCAGACGCATAAATTTTTCGGCTCGATCGAAGATTGCTACGCCGGCACGCGCGGGATTGAAATTGCGCAGAAACTTGAATCCGAATTGCGATCTTGCGCCAATGTACAAATTTTTACCAACACAACCGTTGTGGCAGTTTATAAAGATCAAAAGGTTGGATTATTTATCAATAACCGGAATTATGCAACCGTCGCTTTCAGGGGATTGATAGTTGCGCCGGGCGCGCGTGAAAAATCGCTGATTTTCAATGGCAATCATCTGCCGGGAGTATTCGGCGCCGGCGCGTTTCAGACTCTGGTGAATCGCGATCTGGTCAAAGCCAGCCAGCGCGTTTTCATCGTCGGAAGCGGCAATGTCGGACTGATTGCGGCTTACCATGCGTTACAGGCTGGTATAACGGTGGTTGGCATTTGCGATATTCTCGAAAAAGTTTCTGGTTATAAGGTTCACGCCGACAAAATCCAGCGGATGGGCGTTCCTCTCTACCTCAAACATACTGTCATTGCGACGGAAGGTCACAATAAAGTCGAAAGAGTCACGATCGCGGCGGTTGATGATAATTTCCAACCGTTACTGGAAACGGCGCAGACTTTTCTTGTTGATACATTACTGATCGCCGTCGGCTTGACGCCGGTTGACGAGTTTTTCGAGATGGCTAATAAGTTCGGCTTTACAGTCGTCAAAGCCGGCGATGCCGATGAGATAGCCGAAGCCTCTTCGGCAATGTTCGGCGGTCGGATTGCCGCCCGGCGTCTGGCAAATCTACTCGGCAAAGCCGTTACAATCGATCCGAGCTTTACTCAAAAGGCTGAAATACTGAAAAGCAGACCGGGACGAATTTTTCCACCAGCGCCAGTTTCTCTTGACGAAAATTTCCAGCCGATCATCCGCTGTCATGAGGAAATTCCCTGCAATCCATGCACCTCGGTTTGTCCGGTTAACGCCATCCAACTGCGCGGCGATCGCAACGATCTGATGGATTTGCCCTTCTACCGCGGTGGTTGTACCGGATGTATGCAGTGCGTTTTGATCTGTCCGGGTCTGGCGATCACCTTAGCCCGCAAAATCGACGAGCATTTCGCCGAAGTTGTACTGCCTCATGAGTTCCTGCCAACCTTCAATGTAGGAAAGTCGTTGGCGCTGACCGACCTTTCGGGCAATTTTCTGGAAGACGGTGAGATTCTTAAAATTCGTTATATAAAAAAGTTCAAAACGCATCTTGTGCATGTAAAAACGACTTTGAAAAACGCCTCACAGGTTGCCGGAATTCGGGTACAGCCGGCAACCGACAGTCAACCTCTGCCGCAGGCCAAGTTTGAATATTTACCTGATAATGGCATTGTCTGTCATTGCGAACTTGTCACGGTTAAGGAAATTCGCGATTTTATTCGCGAGCATAATATCCGTGACATCAACCAGCTAAAACTGATCAGGGTCGGCATGGGCGCCTGCGGCGGTAAGAATTGCTCGACGCTCCTGCCGCGTATTTTCAGGGAAGCCGGAATCGATATCAATACTATCGCGCCCGGCACTAAACGACCGCTTAGCGTCGAAATTCCCATGTCCGCTATCGCTAACGAAGAGAGCGAGGTTTGAATGAAAACCTATGACGTGGCGATAATCGGAGCGGGCAGTATCGGAACTCCACTCAGTTTTTACCTGGCGCAACGCGGTCTGCAGGTTGTTGTGCTGGAAGAATTAGCCTCCATCGGGCGCGGACAGAACCGGTCGGCAATCGGCGGCATCCGGGCAACTCATTCCGATCCGGCTAAGGCTACTATTTGTCAACGCACGATTGAAATCATCAAACGTATGAAAATCGAGCACGGTTTCGACGTCGATTGGATTGCCGGCGGTTATCTTTATCCGGTTTACGATGATAAAAATGAGGACATATTCAAGAAACTGATCCAATTCCAGAGATCGCTCGGATTAAATATCGACTGGATCGGTTCGACCGAAATTCAGCAATTAGCGCCGGGTATTAATCCCGAAAATCTGCGCGGCGGCTCCTATTCTCCTGAAGACGGTTCCGCTTCACCCTTGAAAGTGGTGGATGCTTATTACCAACTGGCGCGACAGCGCGGCGTTGAATTCAGATTCCAGGAACCGGTTACCGGTTTCAAATTAGATAAAGCAAAAATCATAAAGGTTGTAACCAGTAAATCTAATTACAGTTGCCATTGGATTATCAACGCCGCCGGCGCCAGCGCCCGCCAGGTTGGCAGTTTACTGAGCCTGGACCTTCCGGTTTTTCCGGATTGCCATGAAGGCGGCATCACCGAACCGGTCAGGCGTTTTTTTGAACCGATGGTAGTCGACGTCCGACCCGACAGCGAGTCAAGCAATTACTATTTCTATCAAAATATTGAGGGGCAGGTAGTTTTTTGCATTACACCCGAGCCGAAAATCGTTGGCACTGATTGTGACAACACTTCGGCTTTCCTGCCATTGGTGACAAAGCGAATGCTGGGTCTGTATCCGCGTCTGCGACATCTGCGTGTGCGCCGCACCTGGCGCGGACTCTACCCGATGACGCCGGATGGCTTTCCGATCGTTGGATTTACGCCTGAAATCACTAATTTATTTCTCGCAGTCGGGATGTGCGGACAGGGCTTTATGATCGGTCCCGGATTAGGCGATATCGTCGCCGAAATTTTAACAAATAAAGATCATCAGTTTCATGAAATTTTGAATCAGTTAAGTCTTTATCGTAATTTTAGCGGACAGGAATTATTAAAATAGATTTTCAGGAGTTTCTATGCCAATTACAATTTCCAAACGAGCCCAGGCGATCAAACCTTCGCCGACTATGACGGTCTCCGCGATGGCCAAGAAAATGACCGCTGAAGGATATTCAATTGTCAATTTCGGCGTGGGCGAACCGGATTTCAATACACCGGAATATATCAAGCAAGCCGCCCATCAGGCAATCGACGACAATTTTACCCGCTACACGATTTCCGCCGGCATCCTGGAATTACGCCAGGCAATCGCAGAAAAACTCAAACGCGATAACGATCTGGAATATACTCCGGACGAAATCATCGTCTCGCCGGGCGGAAAAGCCGCCATCATTACCATCCTGACCGCCATTTGCGATCCGGGCGATGAAATCCTGATCCCGGCGCCCTACTGGGTCAGTTATCCCTCACAGGTCGAAATGCTGGACGGCAAGCCGATTTATCTTCCGACTGATGAAACTACAAATTTCAAATTCACCCCGGCTCAACTGCAATCAGTTTTAAAAAGCCTTGCGAAGCCCAAAGCGTTGATCCTCAATTCTCCCAATAATCCCAGCGGCGCCGTTTACTCAAAAGAAGAATTGCTCGCTATCGGTAAGGTCTGTCTGGAACACAACCTGACGGTTATTTCGGATGAAATTTACGAGAA
Organism: Fidelibacterota bacterium; assembly: GCA_023229045.1. Lineage (GTDB taxonomy): Bacteria > Fidelibacterota > UBA2242 > UBA2242 > UBA2242 > JAGNGI01. The sequence continues at coordinate 8,135 of JALOAB010000021.1, read as the reverse complement.
ATTAGTTTACGGTGAAGCCCGACATTATTCGATTGCCCAGGTTTTACCTCCTATGCGTGATAATACAATTCTCATCAACGGCGTATCAAAAGCCTATGCGATGACCGGTTGGCGACTGGGTTATGCCGCCGGACCGCGTGAAGTCATCAAGAAGGCTTCAGCCGTTCAGGAGCACAATGCCTCGTGCGTCACCTCGATCACTCAGAAAGCCGCGGTAGCCGCGCTGAATCATGACGATGGTAGTATCGAGAGAATGCGGTGTGAGTTTCAAAAACGGCGCGATTTTTTAGTCAGTGAATTGCAAAAAATACCGCTTATTAAATGTCCTTTGCCGGATGGAGCTTTTTATGCTTTTCCGAATGTCGGACGTTATTATCACAAAAATAAAGTCGGTACTAATGATTCGATCCGGTTATGTGAATATTTACTGAAAGAATTTCATATAGCTTTAGTGCCGGGTGTAGCATTTGGATGCGATGAGTGCCTGCGTTTTTCTTACGCCAACAGTATGGAAAACCTGATTGAGGGCATCCGGCGCTTTAAGGCTGGTTTGGAAAGCCTAGGCTGATTCTAACGACGTAAAACGGCGATTTTACCGGTCATCGTGTCGCCTTCCGGCGTGTAGGCTATGAAGATATAGACGCCACTGCTGACCAGTTTGCCATTTTCGTTGCGACCATCCCAGAACGCCTGCTGTCCGCTGATTTCACCCGCATCCGCAATATCAAGATGACGAATAAGCGTCCCGTCAATTAGCATGATTTTGACCTCGGAATCTTGCAGTAAATTGTCGATCGTCAGCGGTTTATCTGCCGGTATCCTGAATGGTGATGGAAATACTCTGACATTCTCATATTTCTCGCCATAATAGGCAAAAGGCGATCGATAAACCGAAATGCCTTTATTAGTGGAAATGTAAACCAAACCGCGCGGTGAATCAAAAGCAATGTCGAGAATTTTATCACTCAACAAACCGGAATTCTCGGTCGTGAATCCCTCATAGTCATTCAACCAGACGCCATTATGAGTATATACCTTTACCCCGGCATCGACCGTCGTAACCCATTTGTCATTCAGCCCGTCAACCTTTATCCGGCACTCTTTGGCAAAGGCTATATTTGAATAGGTCGTATAATCCATTGAACTAAAAACGGGATTGGGAAAGTTGTCGGAAATCGTCGCGGCTTGAATTCCGCCCGCCGTCATGATCCAGAGTCTTTCATCATGATCAAAAGCCAGCGAAAATACCGAATTACTTGCCAACCCGTCCTTACTGGAGACCCAATACCAGTGATCATCACTCTTATCAAATAAAGTGTTATTGTAATCCAGCACGGCGATTCCGCCATTCGCCACCGGCGTTCCGCTTTTGGTTTCGGATCCGAACAAGACCCGTCCGGCCGGATCGAATACAATCGAAGTTACCAAATAGTTTAGATAATTATGCGACTCCGTTCCACTGAAATGCGCCCAACGATTATCAGGAGTCAATACGGCGATGCAGTTGTCATTCTGCGAAAATTGATTGGCAATCCAGAGGTTCTCCTGAGCGTCGAGAGTCATATAACCGATTGCCAGATAGTTATCCGTGCCGCCATAACCGGCTGAGGCGGTTAGCATACCATTCGTCGTGTCATAGACAATATAATTTTCCAGATCATCCGGATTGAATCTCAGCAGTCCGCCCCCTCGTGTGCCGGATAAATATGAACCAAAAAGCGAAGCGAAATAATCGTCTCCCCGCCTAATCAAAGAATAGATCGGTTGGAGATCGGGTAAGGTAAACGCAATCGTATCGCTGACAAAGTAATTCCAATTGTCCTGATAATGATCGCCGATACCGATATAAAAATAGTCTTTGACGATGTTATACCATCCGTCGGCAGTGTTGAAACTGATGCCTTTACCCGAAGCCGCCACCAGCTGTCCTTCGGCGCTGACGTACAGCGCCGTATTGCCATTATTAAGAACAGTATTGGGCACAAACCATTCTTCGTCTCCACTACTATTTTTGAGCAGACCGCGATTGGTAGCGCCCCAGATTATTTCATCTTCGTCGATCAAAACATGATTGGTAGCAATCCGGCTGATCGTATGCCAGTTATTGTTTTCATAACGGTAAATGCCGTTAGCAGATACTGCCATAAGCTCACCGGACTGATCGACAAGCAGTTGCCCGATTGAACGGCTAAGACTGGTGTCGATCATAACGACGTTTGCATTTCCCTCAATCCTGAAAATATCACTCCCGTATGAACAGATCACAGCCCCTTCGTATTCAATGATACTGGATACATCATCCTGCCCGACCAGGTTGACTTTTCCCCAATTATTCGGATTTTTCAGATCCAAATTCAAATCGATGAATAACAAGCCAACTTCGGTGCCGACCCAAAGAGTGTCATGAATCACTGCCAGGTGATTTATGCTGGAAAATTCTATCGGAAAATTCGGATAAAAATCCTGATATTCATATTTACCCCGATTGATTTTAAAATAAAGGAGCCCGCAATTGACTTCCTGCCGATAGGCGACAAATGCCAGATCGGAATCAAACGTCATCGTCCCGATCTCTGTCAATTCTTCGCCAAATTTTGTGGCATTATAGACTGTTTCAATTTGCTTTGTGTCCGGATTCCAGATATTGATTTCACCATTCGGCGCACTCATGCCCAGCCAGAGGCACCCTAATTTATCAAGCGCTAAGCATTGCACATCGGTATACGAAAGACCATCATTCGGACCGAATACTTTAAAAAGACGATCGGATTGATTTAACGCCACCAAGCCTCCGGGACTGGCGGCATAAATAATATTTTCAACCTGCACCAACTCTCTTAAAGCCAGCGCCGAAGTGTAACTGGACCATTCGCCGACAACACTCTGCGCCCGGATGATGACCGGAATGATCAACACAAAAAGCAGACGGCGCATTATTTTATTTATTACCCTGCAGACGAATTGAGCGGATTAAATTTGTCATTTCAATCATGTTCAATGCGGCATCCCAGCCTTTGTTTCCGGCTTTCGTGCCGGCGCGTTCCAGGGCTTGCTCAATATTCTCGGTTGTCAACACTCCGAAAATGACCGGCACTTCCGATTCGATCGATAAGCGGGCAATGCCTTTGGAGGCTTCGCTGGCGATCATATCGAAATGAGGGGTTGCGCCCCGAATAACAGCACCCAGGCAGATTACGCCGTCAAACTGATTGGAATTAGCCAGTTCGCGCGCAATGCGTGGAATTTCAAAAGCGCCCGGTACCCAGTAAATATGGATGTCGTTTTCATCTGCGCCATGCCGTTTCAGGCAATCCAAAGCCCCCGAAAGGAGTTCTTTGGTTACCATATCGTTAAATCGGCTGGCAACGATCGCAACTTTCATTTTTTCGGCGGAAAGCACGCCTTCATGCAGTTTAGTCATTTTGCACCTGATTTTTATTTAAGATTAAATGTCCCATCTTGTCACGTTTGGTTTGAAGATATTTTTCATTTTTCGGATTGGGTGGAATTTCAATTGGAATCCGTTCAACAACTTCGAGATTGAAACCCTGAAGTCCAACGATTTTTTTCGGATTATTAGTCAGCAGGCGCATCTTGCGCACTCCGAGTTCGGAGAGAATCTGGGCGCCCATGCCATAATCGCGTAAATCCGGTAAAAAACCCAGTTTAATATTAGCTTCGACGGTATCCATGCCTTCGTCCTGGAGCTGATAGGCTGAAATTTTATGACGCAGACCGATCCCCCGTCCTTCCTGCCGTAGATAAAGAACGACTCCGCGACCATTTTTAGCTACCATTTCGAGTGACTTATGCAACTGGTCGCCACAATCGCATCGCAGAGAGCTGAAGACGTCACCGGTCAGGCATTCCGAATGAACCCGCACCATAATCGGTTCGGCGCTACGAACATCACCCATGATCAAAGCGACATGTTCTTTATCGGTCAGTTTATCAACGAATATGATGATCCGAAAAACACCATACTGTGTCGGCAGATCGGCTTCACTTACCCGCTCTATATAACGCTCGGTCCGGCGGCGATATTCTATTAAATTCTGAACGGTGATTATTTTGACACCGTGGTTTTGGGCAATTTTTTCCAGCGCCTCACCATGCGCCATTTCACCGTTCTCATCCATGATTTCACACATCACACTGACTGGAGTAAGACCGGCCATCCGCATCAAATCAACCGAAGCCTCGGTATGACCAGCCCGCCGTAAGACGCCGCCTGGTCGCGCGATTATCGGGAAAATATGTCCCGGTCGTCCAAAATCTTGCGGGTTGGTTTGCGAATCCGCCAGGGCGTTAATCGTTCGCGCCCGGTCATAGGCTGAGATGCCGGTAGTCGTACCAATTTTTAAATCCACACTGACTGTAAAACGGGTGTTATGCAATGCTGTATTTTCCTGAACCATCAGATTCAGGTCCAGTTCTTTAGCGCGCTCTTCCGTGAGCCCGACACACAACAGACCGCGGGCATATTTCGCCATGAAATTAACAGCCTCCGGAGTGATTTTCTCCGCCGCAATTATGAAATCGCCTTCGTTCTCGCGGTTCTCATCATCGACTACGATCACAAAACGCCCGATTTTAATATCCTCAATGGCGGCTTTTATTGAATCGAATTTCATTTCATCCTTTCAGATATCGGGAATTCACTATTAATCAAATCCCCATCCTTTTACTTTTTCAAAGGTCAATGGTTTTTTATTTGGCGCATTGATCATCTTTTCTACATATTTGGCGAGGATGTCGATCTCAAGATTAACCTCATCATTGACTTTTTTAAGACCGAGATTAGTTGCGGACAAAGTAACCGGAATCAGGGCAATTTTTACAACTTTATCAGTAATTTCAGCAACAGTCAAACTAATGCCGTTAACCGTCAGCGAACCTTTTTCAACAACGTAATTATTAATTGATTCCGGAATGGCAATTTGCAATACCGCGGCTTCGCCTATTTTTCTTATGGCAACGATCGTCCCGACGGCATCCACGTGTCCCTGCACAAAATGCCCGCCAAAACGATCACTTGCCGCCATCGCACGTTCAAGGTTAACCCGATCGCCGCGTCGACTATTAACCAGAGTTGAGCGAGACAACGTCTCACCGACCGCCTGGACCTCGAAGTAATCCGAGCCCAATTTTTCAACTGTCAGACATACTCCATCAACTGCAATACTATCGCCTAGTTGCAGGTCATTCAGAACCTGATTGGCAACAATTTTCAGACGACGACCTGCTTTATTTTCGGAGACAGCGCCAATTTCGCCGATTTCTTCAATCAATCCGGTAAACATCAGGTCAATCTCCCCTGTAACAAGACATCACCACCAAGTTGCTCAACCTTCTCCCATTCAAGCCTTATTGCCTGATCCAGCGATTGCAGGAAGCCTGAGAATGCCCTTAAGCCTTCGCCCAGAATTTTAGGTGCGATGAAAATCTGGAGTTCATCGACTAATCGCTGACTTATCAATGAACCGGCGAGTTGACTGCCACCTTCGCAATAAACCGAGGTAATACCGAATTTAGCCAGTTTTAAGAAAACCTCTGATAAATCCAACCATCCGAATTCATCTTTCGAACTCCGGATAATTTGGACATCACTGTTCTGAAATTGGCGTAACTTCTCAGGTTTTTCGCCACAATTAGTTACAATCACCGTCCGTTTCCGAAACTCATCTGAAACCAATTTCATCCGCGGCGGCATATTAAAATCCTCGTCCAGCACAATGCGATAGGGAATAAATCCGGTACATTCTTCCGGTAAAAGCGCCGGATCATCTTTAAAAACGGTTCCCATACCGACCATAATGGCATCATGTTTACGTCGTTGAGCGAGCACGAATTTACGGGCTTCCGCTCCGGTAATCCAGCGACTCTTACCGGTTGCATCAGCAATAAAACCATCGACGCTCAAAGCCAGTTTTAAAGTGATCCAGGGTCGTTGTTTTTCGATATATGTTAAGAATCCCCGATTGATGCGGCGTGCCTGGTCTTCCAGAATGCCAACTCGCACTTTTAGTCCGGCATTTTCCAGGATTTTGATGCCGGCGCCGTTGACCCGTGGATTACGATCGATGGTGCCGACATAGACTTCGCTGATCCCGGCTTTGATAATGGCGTCCACGCAGGGTGGCGTCTTGCCGAAATAACAACACGGCTCCAGATTAACATATAATGCGGCGGCCCGCGCGGCGGCGCCCGCCTGATTCAGAGCCATTACCTCGGCGTGCGGTGCGCCAAAAGCTGAATGGAAACCTTCTGCAATGAGTTTATCGCCATCGGCAATTACGGCGCCTACAACCGGATTGGGGCTCGTGAAACCGCGTCCTTGTTCAGCCAGTTCCAGAGTTCGTTTCAGCCATTTTTCTATTTGATCCATAAAAAAACCCGATTGCGCTCGGGATTTTCCATCTTCTTCCATCCGGACTTTTACCGTCGGTGTCTGAGTTTCACAGACTCTGTCCGGCATCTGACGGACTCGCGGACTTTCACCGCCGGTCAGGATTTTCGCCCTGTCCCGAAGACGCGGGAATAATTTATTATTCTATCGGCGTAGATGCAAGTGTCGAATGACTTATCTACTCTTAAGCTAGTAAATCCACGGCAAGTAAGCAGGTCATTAATGCAAAGTCGATCAACTGTTTGATCTCGATATATTCGTTGGCTACGTGGAAAGCATCGCCATCGCCCGGTCCCCAGCCGACGGCGTCGATGCCGTTCAGGCAAAGTGTCTTGGCGTAGGTGCCGCCGCCCTGCCCGATCGCTTGCGGTTCCAGGTTGAGATATTCTTTCGCATTTTCCTGAATTTTCCGAACCAGTTCGACTTTCGGACTGATGGCGTGAGGCTGATTACTGGACAGGACTTCAACTTTGAAGTCGCCGACCGGAACCTTGGTAATGCATTCCTGCAATTGATCCAGTAGAATTTTTTCGGTCTGACCCGGCACAGCCCGAATATCGATATAAATGTAACAGGTTCCCGGGACGATATTGGAAGCCACGCCACCGTGTATCTCACCCAGGTTGAGAGTCGGGTGACCAAGCACCGGATGGACTTCATATCTGAATTTCATCTTCTCGATTTCAGTGACGAGTTTCGCCATCATATACACCGCGTTAACGCCTTTTTCCGGAGTCGCGCCGTGGGCTTGTTTGCCGATGGCTGTGATTCTGATTACCGTACGACCTTTTTCGGCGACGTCGATTTCCAGCATATCACCGCCGATATCCGGCACTACCGACATGGTGGGATTAATCAGTTTTTCTTCCACCAGATAGCCGATACCGTAGTTGATACCATCCGGATCTTCGGCTTCTTCATCGGACAAAGCCGCGATCATCAATTCACCGCTTAGTTCCTGATCGATTCCGAGTTTTTTAAGTACCTGCGCCGCAATCAGGATCGAAGCCAGCGGACCTTTATTATCGAGTGTACCGCGACCGAAAAGCTTGCCGTCCTTTTCAACGACTTCAAACGGGTCGGTGTCCCAGCCTTCGCCGGCCGGCACGATGTCCATATGCGCCGGCATCAGCAGACACTGTCCGCTTCTGCCCTGACCGAGTTTGGAAATAACATTGGGGCGACCTTCCATACGGGCAAAAATCTTATAGTCGATTCCGGAATTTTCTAATTCGCGTTTAATAATATCCGCTACGCGGTATTCTTCGCCGCGGAATTTTAAAAAGGGAAATTCGGGTAATTTATCCGAAACGACGTTGATTGTCTTTTGGCGCACCATTTCAGTGACGAGTGATATAACCTGCGTACGGATCTGTGATTGATTGGCAGAAAAATATTCCAGTAGTTGGGCTTTTAGATTCATTTTACCTCCTGAATAATTGATTTGTCAAACCACAAGAAATTTAACGATTTGCGATCATTAAACAATAGCCGAGAATTCGCTGAAATCATTTAGCTGAGTGAGTTTACGATTTATTCAGACTATGAAGTAGATGGATACGCCGCCTACGGCAATCGCGGCTCCAACGATTTCCTTTAAAGTCGTGCGTTCTTTTTTGATTAAAATCGCTAAAGGAATGATCAGCACCGGCACGATCGCCATGATGGTCGAAGCAATTCCGGTCGCCGTGTGCTGTACGGCCAGGAGCGACAGTGACACACCCAG
>JALOAB010000284.1 GCA_023229045.1 Fidelibacterota bacterium | reverse complement strand
CAATTCACTTACAACAGCGAAATGTATCGTATCCGCTCGATTTTTGCCGCCGAAAATAATGAGCGCTACAACGAAGTGATCGGCAAGCATTTTCTGGCGATCGATTTCGATCAGGATCGGATTATTGACAGAATTAGTGTCGGCACTACCAGTTTGTCCGAAGCTCAAAAGGTTTATGATTACGGTCTGGAAATGCTTACCAAGGAGAATCGACTCAAAGAGGTGACCCCGGCTAATCAAAAATATACCGAAGAGCATTCCGAGTTTTTCCTCGAACTGAAAAGTTTTTATCCCGTCAATGCCAAACCATTTAACCAGTTTAAAATAATCAGCAAAAAACAACTGGTCAATCCGGAAACGATCGTCGCCATGGATTTTGAAGCCGATGGCACTCTGGATGAAATTTTAAAAGGGACGACACCCCTCGAAAAATTGCAGGCGCAATACACTGACCTGATTAATAGCGGCTTGCAGAAAAACGGTTTGGTTAAAGTTGATGATACGATCCTGGTAAAAAAGTAGATAGTCGGCAGAATCATTTACATCAATACCAGCCACCTCGCCCCTACGATGTGACCCAAATCTATCGCAATACGGGAGCATTGCGACAAGTATTTAAGGCGGTTTACTTACCTGCTAATTCGACCATCACCACCGATTTTGCAGGCAGATTTATGGTAAGCGAATTTTTCCTACTCTTCACATCGCTAAACTTTTTCAGGCTGACTTCTTCCGGTTTACCAAAATCGTTATAGGCATTCATCTTACCGGCGGTAATGATTTCAGCGCGGGCGACCGATAATGGCATTTTGCCTTTTAATTCACAAGTCAGTTTTAGGTCTTTGTTGGGATTGATATTGCAGAGGGTAATGTGAATCAATCCCTGTTTGTCAACGGAAGCCGAGGCGTTGACCGCCGGAATGGAACCGCCCGCTTGTTCGTAATTCTCACAAGTCAATGCGATCGGCAATTGGGTGGCGTCCTGATGGACTTTGAACATTTTATAGACGTAATATGTCGGCGTCAGAACGATCTGATCTTCGTTGGTCAGGATGATCGCCTGAAGGACATTGATCATCTGCGCGATATTAGCCATTTTAATGCGCTCGCAATGATTATTGAAAATGTTAAGATTTATCGCGGCAACCAGCGCATCCCTCAGAGTATTTTGCTGATACAAAAAGCCGGGATTGGTGCCGGGCTCAACGTCGAACCAGTTGCCCCACTCGTCAACGACCAGGCCGATTTTCTTTTCCGGATCGTATTTATCCATAATGGCTGTTTGTTTGGTAACAAACTCGTCCATACGAAGTGTTTTCGACATGGTCTGATACCATTCGTTTTCGTCAAAATTGGTGGCTGAACCTTTGGTCGTCCAATTATGACAGATCGTATAATAATGCAACGACACTCCCTGAAAACAATTACGATTGTTCGGGTCCTTCATTAAAGTTTCCATCCACGCGTAATATTCATCATACGGACCACAGGCTACGCGATAAAGTTCATTGCCGCTGTAATTTTTACAATATGTCGAATAGCGTCGCATCTGATCGGCGTAAAATTCCGGAGTCATATTGCCGCCGCATCCCCAGTTTTCATTGCCCAACCCCCAATATTTAACGCGCCAGGGCTTTTCGCGACCGTTCTTTTTGCGCAGTTCGGTCATCGGGCTGACATTATCTGAGGTGAGATATTCGATCCACTGCGCCATTTCGCGCACAGTGCCACTGCCTAAATTACCGCAGATTACCGGTTCGCAACCGACCTGCTCGCAGAAGTCCATAAATTCGTGAGTGCCGAAGCTGTTATCTTCGGTGACTCCGCCCCAGTGGGTGTTAATCATTTTCGGTCGCTGATTGCGCGGCCCAATCCCGTTCATCCAATGATATTCATCGGCGAAACAGCCGCCCGGCCAGCGAACATTCGGTATGGCGATCTCTTTCAGTGCGGCTACGACGTCATTCCGGACCCCTCGCGTATTGGGAATCGGTGAATCTTCACCAACCCAGATTCCGCCGTAAATACACCGTCCCAGATGTTCAGCAAAATGCCCGTAGATATGCCGGCTGATGACGTTTTTACCGGTTTCGGTATCGACAACAATATTGTTTTCGGTTTTCTGGGCATACAAACTTTGCAGGAGAACGACACTCAAAATAACGATGGCTAACTTCTTCATTTCAACACTCCTTTTAAATTCGATTTAAAATATTTAAACTATTTTTTTCTCACAATAGAAATCTTGGCCGCCCAGTCGGTAGCTGAGGGATTATTCCCATCCGGGAATGGTGGAACGTTCAGGTTACCCCTGCGATCCGCCTTGACTGTTTTAGCCGCCTGCCACTCACCGTTACGGGGATTAAACCACTGGAAATTATATAATGTACTGGACAGGAAGCCGGATAAGGTCGGCAACGCCGCCTGATTTTCAAAATAGAGCATAGCCAGATCTTTATCGGCAGTGCGCATCATGTAAGCCCAGCCGTCTAAACCCATCGGAGGACTGTCGGGCGCTTTATTAGGATGAACATCCTTGCGGGCTAATTGCAGATCCTGAAATTTATCACCCTCGGAAAGAATGAACGAGTTTAAGTGTTTCATGTAATTAGCCGATTCGAATTTCAAAGCCTCCCAGATATGATGACGTTTGCCAGCCGGTTCGCCAGTGGTGGTAAGATCGTAAGCCGAGGTCCCGTGTACATGGCCGGATAAGCCGCCGGAAAGCACCGAGCCGTACATTTGCGCCCGCGCGAAATAATTATCACGTTCGGAATTGGCCGGCGGTCGCTCGCCATTTGGCATATTGATTTCGTGATCCCAGCCGGTGTAATATGGTTCGAAATTGATCGCCGGATAAGGCGGCTCGAGCCGGAAAATTATCTCCAGCGAATCGGCGACGCGGTGATCGCGCGGTTTGTTGCCCACACTGTGCATCGTCAACCAGGGACAATCCGTATGATGCCCGAACACCGAATAGGTAGAACTGCTGATCAGAGTGGTCACCGGTTGTCCGAAAGGCATCGGTCCGTACTTTTTCAGATGATAAGTCAACGCTTCATTAAATTGTTCAGCCGTCAAGCTGAACTCTTTTGGGATCCAGTCGAGATGAATACTGCTGAACAGAATATTATAGGCGCCATAACGGGAAATCAAATATTGCACAAACCGCGCGTAGGTTTCATTGAAATCAAAATA
>JALOAB010000020.1 GCA_023229045.1 Fidelibacterota bacterium | reverse complement strand
CTGACCGGCAGGCGGAAATTCGCGCAGAAATCGGAAAAATTGAGATGTTCGAATCGGTAACAGATTTTATGAAAATGCTCGAAGTCTGAATAGTTATTTCTTTAACTAAGCTCTGTTTGGGAGCGATTAAAAAATTTATTAGATTATAAAAGTTTTAGAAAAGGAGTTCAAAGAATGAAAAAAGGTTGGGTTGTACTAATTGCTGTCGTCGTAGTACTCCTCTTGATTATCGGTAGAGTCGTCGGCATCTACAACAGTTTGGTTACTCTCGAAGAGGGTGTGAACCAATCCTGGGCGCAGGTCGGAAACCAGTATCAGCGCCGCGCCGATCTGATTCCTAATCTGGTCGAAACCGTCAAAGGTTACGCCAGTCATGAGCGCGAGACCCTGGAAGGCGTTATCCAGGCGCGCGCCAATGCCACCAGTCTGAACGTCACCCCGGAAGTGCTCAATGATCCGGCGGCATTTGCTAAATTCCAGCAGGTGCAGGGTGAAATCAGTACGGCTCTTTCGCGCCTGATGGCGGTGGTCGAGAATTATCCAAATCTGAAAGCTAATGAAAATTTCCTGGCGTTGCAGTCGCAGTTGGAAGGCACCGAGAATCGCATCGCGGTTGAGAGACAACGTTTCAACCAGACCGTGCAGTCTTTCAATACCCGTATTCGCCAGTTCCCGACAAATATTTTTGCTGGAATGTTCGGATTTGGAAAGAAATTGTACTTCGAGGCTCAGGAAGGCGCTGAAATAGCTCCCAAAGTTGAATTTTAAGTGATGATTAATGTATAATAAGCGACTTGGGCGAGTTCTGATCATCGCCGGGCTTTTTCTATTCAGCCTGCAGGCGTTTGGATTAGAGGTGCCAAAATTAAATCGTCGGGTAACCGATCTGGCGGGAATTCTTTCTCCGTCCGAAGAAGCCCGTCTCGAAGAAAATCTGATGGTTTTCGAAAATGAGACCTCGAACCAGATTGCAGTCCTGATTATCAACAGTCTGGATGGAGAATCGATCGAGCAGTATTCAATTCAGGTCGTGGATCAATGGCAACTTGGCACTGCGCAAAAAGATAACGGCGTTCTGCTCTTAATCGCAGTTCAGGATCGCCAGGTTCGGATAGAAGTCGGTTATGGTCTGGAGGGCGTTTTGACTGACCTGATCAGTTTTCAGATCATTCGCAATGTAATTGCGCCCCAATTCCGTAATGGAAATTACTACGCCGGAATAGATCAGGGTTTGCGGGCGATCATGATGACCACTAAAAATGAGTACAAAGGCGATCCGCGACAACAGAAAAATTATGACGTCGAACGCGGTAAATCAATTGCTTCACTGGTTTTCATGATCATCTTCATTTTGATATTTCTGTGTAGTGGTAAGAAGGGAAGACGTAATCTGCTGTGGGCTCTGTTTTTTTCCAATATGTTCGGCGGACGGGGTGGAGGTTGGCGTTCCGGCGGTGGCTTCGGAGGTTTCTCCGGTGGCGGTGGCGGTTTCGGTGGCGGAGGTGCTTCCGGGCGCTGGTGAAAATGACGGTGATAATCGCGTTTTGATGAGGGATTGATGAAACTAAGTAAAGAATACTTCTCAGCCAGTGACCTGAATGCCATCAAACAGGCGTGTGAATACGCCGAAGAGAATACCTCAGGTGAAGTTCGGGTTACCATTTTTGAAAAAAGACCGCGTAAATCAGCCGGATGGAGTCTGATGGAGCTGGCTTTAGCCGAGTTCAAGAACCTTGGCATGGATAAAACCCGCGATCGAACCGGCGTCTTGCTGTATATTTTACTAGATGAGCACAAGTTCCAGGTTCTAGCTGATGAAGGCATAAATGCCAAAGTTGAAAAAAAGGTTTGGGATGAAATCGCCAATCAAATGGCTGAAAAATTTAAAAACGGCGAATACCTTACGGGAGTTGTGACGACCGTGATGCGCATTGGTGAAATTCTGGCTGGTTGGTTTCCACGCAAGAGTGATGACACCAACGAACTATCTAATGAAGTACATATTGTCTGAAATAATTAAAGAGGTTAATGTTATGAATCCAAGGAAGCGCTTAATTTTAACATTTTTAAGTGTCTGTTGCTTGCTCGTTATGGGATTGATTCGCAGTTGCGGCGAGCGAAAACCGGAGGGAGAAATGATCGATATTAAACAGAGAATGGACCTGACATCGAGTCTAGTGCGGAAATTCGGAGAGGAGAATCGCGACCGGATCGAGATAGGAGTAAAGCAAGTTAGTGATTTTTGGCGGGCTGAAGACGGCACCGCTTCCGTGCTGAAACAATTTTGCAAAGATAATTTCATCACCGAGCAGACTGAACTGCTGACTGCGTTTGAACATATCGAAAAAACCTTCGAGACAATGGGTGGGGTCATCGTGGAATTGAACCGTGATTTAAAATGGTATATGGATGTGCCAACTGGCCCGATTCTGCCGGTTGACTATTTATTAGCCAATTTTAACCTCGGCAATCACGTTGAAGATGACCTGTATGCCACGAAAATTGCTTTCTTCGTTTTACTGAATTATAAAGTCTATAGCCTGGATGAAGTTTTGGACGAAGGTTCCAACTGGGATCGCCAGAAATGGGCTGAAGTCCGTTTAGCGCAGAAGTTCACCTCACGGGTCCCGTCTCAATTCAGTCAGAAACGCTATGAGGCTTACAATCTGGCTGAAAATTATATTTCTAATTATAACATCCACATGCACAACCTCTTGACGGAAGATGGTCAGAGGCTTTTTCAGCAGGGATTGAAACTGATCTCGCATTGGGGTTTACGCGACGAATTGAAAGCCCAATATCCGCTGACTGACGGTTTTGAACGTCAAAAAATGATTTATGAGGTAATGCTGAAAATTATCAACCAGGATATTCCGCAAGTTGTCATCGATAATCCGGAGGTGGATTGGAACGTCGCTAAAAATTCCGTCAGTGGCGCCAGTTCAGACAATTCCCGCGAACCGGACACTCGTTTTGCGCGGTGGCTGGGGGTTTGTCATGGCGAGAAAGCCTGTGATCCGTATTATCTGGTTTCGAAGTCGCATATCGATCGCCGATTTAACGAAGAGCGTGAAATTCCAGAGGACATCGTCCGGCAACTGTTTGTTGATTTGTTATCGGCGCCGGAATTAAAACAGACTGCGCAGTTAATTGCCAAACGTCTTGGTCGCGACCTCGAACCATTTGACATCTGGTATAATCAGTTCCGGGCAAAATCCAAATACACCGAGGCTGAACTGGACCGCATCACCCAGACCAAATTTCCGACGGCTGAGTCTTTCAAGATGCAGTTGCCGGAAATCCTGATGAAACTCGGTTTCGACCGCAATACAGCCAATTTTCTGCAAACCAAGATTGAGGTCGATCCGGCGCGCGGTTCCGGACATGCCATGGGCGCCGCCCGGCGTTCGGACAATGCTCATCTGCGCACGCGCGTTGCGGAAGGGGGAATGGACTATAAAGGCTTCAACATTGCCATGCACGAACTCGGGCATAATGTCGAGCAGGTTTTAACGCTGAACAAAGTCGATCATACCATCATGCAGGGCGTCCCGAATACGGCTTTCACGGAAGCTTTCGCCTTCGTTTTCCAGAAACGCGATCTGGATGTGCTTAGTTTAACCGAAAAAGATCCGCAGAGCGAGTACCTGAATTATCTCAACGAACTCTGGCAAACCTGTGAAATAGCCGCAGTAGCCCTGGTGGATATGGACGCCTGGCATTGGTTATACGCTCATCCTGAGGCAACTCCGGCTGAATTCAAGAAAGCTGTGCTCGATATTTCACGGGAAGTCTGGAATGAATATTATTACCCGGTAATCGGCAAAAAAGACTCCGAAATCCTGGCGATTTACTCGCACATGATTGATAACGGTCTCTATCTGCCCGATTATCCGCTGGGTCATTTGATTTCCTTCCAGATTGAACAATATATCAAAGGCAAGAACCTGGCGAAGGAAATGGAGCGCATGTGCATTCAGGGTCGGATCAGCCCGATCTACTGGATGAAAGGCGCGGTCGGCGCGGAGCTCTCCGCCGAACCGATGATCCTGGCGGCGCGCGAAGCACTTAAAAAACTTCAGTAAAGTTTCTGAAATAAATTGAAAAGCCTCTCCTGGCGATTGCCGCTGGAGCGGCTTTTCAATTTTCCAGTTAGATTCTAATCGTTTCGGCTTAGCAGATAGCGTTCGGCGAATTTGAGAAAAGTCGGCCAGTTGGGACCGGTGGTATGTCCGCCGCTATGTTGCCGGAAGGCGATTTCACCATCGATCAAAGCCGTTTCCTGAGGAGGAAATTCAGTTGTGCCGAGGTCTTTTTTACCCAGGAGACGGTAAACCGGACCGGCGCCGACGCCTGCCAGAAACATCCCCCTGGCATCCACCCAACCACCTTCCACCTGTTCCGAGCCAACACTTATGAAAACCGGTCGCGGGGCGCAGAGCGCCAATAGTTCATGCGCATCTATCGGCAAGTCGTCCCAGGTTAGCGGACCGGCATATTTGAGAAAATTGCCTGCCATCCAGTGATATTCACCCGAACCGGCTAAATTCTCAACAATCTCGCCATAATTGCGGCGATGCAATTTGAGGCCGCCTTCACCTGAAGAACCAATAAAACCAATCGCGAAACGTTCGTCATAAGCCATCGCCACGACTGCCGCTTTGCCGTAGCGTGAGAGTCCTTCAATACCAACTCGTTTAGCGTCGACCAAAGGATCGCTTTCCAAATAATCCAGAGCGCGGCTGGCGCCCCAAGCCCAGGCCCGTAACGCTCCCCAATCATCGACTTTACGCGGTTGCCCCTTATTGCATAAACCGATAATGCCCTGTGTCAATCCGGCGCCGTTATCGGCTTGAATACTGGTTGGAATCAGAGTAGCATAACCCCAGCCCTTTTCAAAAACCAGTTCCTGCCAGGTCGGTTCGGCAGACTCTGAATCTACTCCGAAAGGAATTTGTTCGCTGAATGAAAGGTGGATGATTACAGGTACGGAATTATTTGCATTGGCTGGCGTAGTCAGGGCTAATTGAATATCCACCGTGATTAAAGGATAAGCCGAGTTATCGACATGTCCTACGATTTGTTTGGTGATGACCGGAAAGTCGCCAACCTTATGCGACTTAACTGCTATTACGTTCCAATTGACCTTGGGTATATTTTCGGGAACTCGACCGTAAATTTCGCGGTCAAAGTCTTCCACAATCTCCGGTCGCCGTTTTTGCCACCAATTTTTCGGCGTAGTGACTTTATTACCATTTTTAAGAGTCAGCGGATCCGGCAAATTGGGATAGGGATTTGCTTTCGACTCGTCGTAATTAGGCAAATTTGGGGCATTTGGATCGATACCATTCACCCACGGTCGCAGTTCTTTAATGTCGAGCAGATTCATCAGCCTTTGGTGATCTTGTTCCGCCGTCAACTGCGCCGGCGGTTGCAATCGGCTATTTTCAGGTTTTTCAGACGGATTGTTAGCGTGCAAGTAAACGCAGGTTACAACGACCACAAGAGTAAGTGAGAGATAAGGATGTTTAGCTAACATAAATACCTCTTAGTTGTGATTGAATCTTCAACATATAATGAGATACATCTCCGAGCTTATCTTATTTTAAAAGTTTTATACACAGGGACTTAATGTCGCTTTTTTTTAAAGCATCATATTTTGCATTTCGGGTGTCGTTATAGCGATACCAGACAACCTCATTGGATTTCTTATCGACGACATAAATATTCAGTAGCAGGCTGTACCATTGATAATCATAAGAGAAAGCCGCATCATAAAAGAGTTCATAGATTTGCGCTTGCATTACATCATACTTTTTGGATTCATCCGAAGCGCCCAAAGCAATACCACTAATGAAAATGAAATATTCCGAATCGACTTTTTCAACCAGTTGTTTTAGTTCCGGAGTCAGCGGAAATATACTTGTCTGACTTTGGGATACCCTGGTGGAATCGGTAATCTTATCATAGTAGGCAATGGATTTTAAGAAATTTTGAGGTATCCATTGATTTATAATCGTCGTATCGGTAATTATGGTCGACGTTTTGGGTAAATATTTACCTTCGCCGATAATCTCTAGAAAAATATTTTCCACATTTTTAGATACGTACAGACTATGACCGGGCTTCAATACTTTAATTTCACCGTGAGTTTCATAATAATTAATATGGGGAAACAAAATTGAGATCGAACCAAGATTTGATAAATCTAAACTAGTTTCTTTTTTAATAATTGCATTTTGGGTACAACAGCCAAGTAAAATGATGATGCTTAAAATCGGAATGAGAATTTTTAGTTGCACTTTAGGTGTTCCTCAAATTGATGTCCATTTATTGCGTCTCAGCAAAAAAGAAAATTACAATTCGATGCCGAGCTCGTCGATTTTACGGTAGAGCGACGAAAGACCGATGCCGAGCAGTTCGGCGCATTTATTTTTATCGAAATCGACCCGGCGTAGGATCGTCAAAATGTGTTGGCGTTCAAAATTCCGTACCGAACCTTTAAGATCGTCCGAGGTATCGATCAAATCCGAAAGATTGCTGGAAAGATTAGGCGGCAGGTCGCGCGGGGTAATATAGTCGCCTTCGCAGAGCAGGACCGCCCGTTCGATGACATTTTCCAATTCGCGCACTTCGCCTTTCCACTTATAACTCATCAGGATTTTGAGGGTATCACGATCAGCACCGATCACTTTACGTCTGAGTTCGTCGTTATAAATACGAATAAAGTGATCAACCAGGAGCGGGATATCTTCCTTACGTTCGGTCAGCGATGGCAGGTGAATTTCGATAATATTCAGGCGATAATAAAGGTCTTCGCGGAAATTGCCCTCTTCGATTTCCTTCAGCAGGTCTTTTTGAGTTGCCGAAAGAATACGAACGTCCATGATTAGTGAGTTGGTACTGCCGATCGGTTTGATTTCCTTGCTTTCGATCGCGCGCAGTAATTTAACCTGAATATGAATTGGAATTTCTCCGACTTCGTCGAGAAATAGGGTGCCGCCGTTAGCCGCCCGGAAGACGCCGTCCTTGTCCATCGTCGCCCCGGTAAATGAGCCTTTCTTTAAACCAAACAGTTCACTTTCGAAGAGTGTTTCGGGAATCGCGCCGCAGTTTATAGCGATAAAAGGAGCGTTCTCCCGCGGACTGTTTTGGTGAATGGCGCGGGCGACCAGTTCCTTACCGGTTCCGCTCTTGCCGGTAATCAGGATATTGGATGATGAGTTGGCGACCTTGCCGATCAGATTATAGACATTTTTCATTGCCGGGCTATCGCCAATGATTTGGTCGGTATGATATTTGGCAGAAATTTCCCGGCGCATAAACCGGTTTGCGACAGACAGACTTTTTAAACGGACGGCTTTTTCGAGATGATCTAGAAGAATTTTGTAATCGAATGGTTTGACCAAATAATCGATAGCGCCTTTACGCAGGGCTTCAACCGCCGTCTCCGCCGTAGCGGAAGATGTCATCAGAATTGTCAAAGTTTGCGGACTGATAGCCGGTATCTTTTCCAGAATCTCGATGCCGGTGTGTTTAGGTAAATGTAAATCAATTATTAATAAGTCAAACTCTTTTTCATTTAGTAATTGTAAGACGAGATTACCATCGACAGCGGTCTGACATGTGAATCCCTTTGCATTCAGGAAGGCGTTCAGAGTTTGACATAATTCAGGGTCGCGGTCGGCGATCAATATCCGGCGATTTGTCGCATTAAGCTTGTTCTTTGTCGACTTGACCATTTTTAAAACAATCTCCGCTGAGCAATATAGAATGCGAAAACAATTAATCCAAAAAGATTTTTCCAGATTTGGAAAAGACTAAATAAAAATAGTAAGAAACGTTGCATATCTTCGGAACAATCTGTCAAACCTGCCGTAAAATGACCCGAGATAATGACCTTAAAAGAAACTAAAAAGTGATCCATTTAGCATAATTCTCGTAATTGAGAATGAAATTTTGAATAATTTAAGTTTTCCGCTTACCGACTTGTTTGTATATTACCCGTCGGTAATTTTATGTGGTTTTCATTGACTTTGTATGCTAATAAATAATAATTTCAGTAGTTTGTTTGGTTAAGAATCAGATGTCGAAAGCAGATCAGGAAATAGCCAGTTTAAGAGAACAGGTTTTAGCGCGCGGCGAATTGCCGCGACACATCGCTATCATCATGGATGGTAATGGTCGCTGGGCAAAAAGACGCGGTCTGCCGCGCGTCGCCGGGCATAACGAAGGCATCAATTCGGTGCGCGAAATCACCCGTGAATGCGGTCAGATTGGCATCAAGGTGCTAACTCTGTATACTTTTTCAATTGAAAATTGGTCGCGCCCGAAATCGGAAGTCACTTACCTGATGACTTTATTACTGCGCACGATTCGGAATGAAGTCAATGAATTGCATAAAAATAATGTTCGGCTGACCTTGATGGGACATCTGGCGGATTTACCGGATGATCCGTTAAAGGGTTTATTGGAAGGGGTGGAAAAGACCAGCCTAAATACCGGCCTGAACCTGAATCTGGCATTAAGTTACGGTGGCAGGGCTGAAATCCTGGATGCTACCCGTACCATCGCCCAAAACGTTCGGGAAGGTCGGATTGCTCTCGAAGATATTGATGAACGTCTTTTTTCGAGTTATTTATATACGCGCGATATACCCGATCCGGACCTATTGATCCGCACCAGTGGCGAACTACGTATCAGCAATTTCCTGCTCTGGCAGATGGCCTACGCCGAATTATACGTTACGGAGACCTTATGGCCGGATTTTCGAAACAAGGAACTGCTTTTGGCCATTAGTGAATACCAGAAGAGGGAAAGACGTTTCGGAAAGACCAGTGAACAAATTACGCATTCGCCCGGAATCTAAAAATGTCCAAGTTCAGACCGCAAATATTATTACTGCTGTTTATTTTGCAATTCACCTTTTTGGAGGCGCAGGAAGAGAATGGAATAATGATTCTGGGATTATCCGTCCAGGGTAACCAGACTATCTCAGAAGCGAGTGTTAAAGTTCAATCCGGGTTGGTGGAAGGTCGCCAAATTAACCAGGAAGATATTGCCCAGGCTATTCAACGCCTGTGGAAACTTAACCTGTTTTCCGATATAAATATTAAACTGGATAGAGAAACCGAGGAAGGATTATTCTTAATAATTCAAGTCACGGAATATCCGCGCTTGGAAAAATTTGAAGTAAAGGGTAACAAGAAAATCAAGAAAAGTAAAATAGACGAAGAGCTCAACCTGATTACCGGGAAAGTACTAACTTCCAATCTAATCACGGAAGTCAAACGTAATGTCCAGAATCTTTATACAAAAGAAGGTTATCTGTTGGCTGAGATTGAGCCTGAAATATCCGATGGTAGCAAGGAAAACAGTAAAAATCTGACTTTGCATGTTAAAGAAGGGAAGCGGGTTCGGATTAAGGAGATTGATTTTACCGGGAACGAAAACTTTTCCGATCGTCGTTTGCGGCGGGCGTTGAAGGATACCCATCAACGTAATCTGTTTATTTTACGGATCGGCGAGTATGAAGAATCGAAATATTCTGAGGATAAAGAAAATCTGCGGACGTTTTATCGCAATGAAGGCTACCGGGATTTTAAGATCATTTCCGATTCGATTGCCTACAGCCCGGGTAATAAACGGATGCAGATTACAATTAATATCTACGAAGGACCGCGTTATAAATATCGCAATATCGATTTTACCGGCAATACGATCTTCACTTCCGAACAATTACATCAATTACTGAATATCAAACCGGGCGATTATTATAACGACGAATTATTGCAGAAGGCGATCTATGACCGGATCAACGGAGCCTATATGGATCGTGGTTATCTGTTTTTCCAGATCATGCCGATTGAGGTGCCGGTTTCAGAAAATGAAATCGACATCACTTTCGATATAACTGAAAATTCAATTGTTTCGATCAATCAGGTAAATATAAATGGCAATACGAGGACCAATGAAAATGTTATTCGCCGTGAGTTAAGAATGTATCCCGGCGATATATTCAGTCGGGATGCACTGATGCGTAGTCAGAATGAAGTTTATATGCTGAATTATTTTGCGAATGTCGTCCCGGATGTAGTGCCGGTTAGCGATGATGCCGTCGATGTCGAATTAACCGTCGAGGAGAAATCGGCGGATCAGGCCAATTTATCATTCAGCATCAGTCAGGTTTATGGGCTGGTGGGCGGTGGTGGTTTTCAGTTTAATAATTTCCGCGGACGAGGTCAGCAATTGGCTATCAGTTATCAACAGGGCACGACTTATTCGGTTTACCGGACTTCAGCGACTCCTTACAAATCGATTTCAGTCAGCTTTTCGGATCCCTGGATTTTTGACACTCCCAATCTGGTGGGAGCCAGCGTGACTTACACTGAGAGAGGCAGTAGCACCAGTTCTTACTATTACCCGTACGACCTGACTTTATACGGCGGAGCTTTACGATGGGGACGTCGTCTGCGCTGGCCGGACAATTATTTTCGGGTCAGCTGGTCGTATGGCGCCTATAAGAAGAAATATTCCAACATCGACCAGGAATATCTGTCGGATGTCTTGGAAGGTAAAGATCATACCACGAGTATCGGGCTTACCCAGGTTATCACCCGTGACAGTCGTGATCGCCCGGAATTTCCGACGATCGGCTCGACCTTCAGCTGGATGTCGAATCTGACCGGTGGCTTTTTAGGCGGCACTGAACATTATACTAAAAATACTTTTTCATTGGATTACTATTTACCGACCATTTGGAAATTAGTCATGTACAATCATGTTGAATTCGGCATGATTAAAAAATTAAAAAGTAGTAGTATCATCCCGCCCGACGAACGTTTTATAATGGGTGGAAGCGGAATGATCTATGGAACGGCATTGCGCGGTTATGATGATAATGAGGTTGGACCTAAGTACAATTACGGTGGATATTACTATCCGTACGGCGGTGAAACGATGCTGAGATACACTTTCGAATATCGTGTGCCGATTTCGAGTAATCCGACTATCTACGCACTGCTGTTTGCCGAGGCTGGAAATGTCTGGAAATATGTAAGAGAAACCGATCCGTTTGACCTAAAACGCTCGATTGGAGTCGGCGTGCGCTTTTACATGCCGGCACTCGGATTATTAGGTATTGATTTTGGTTATGGATTTGACGATATTGATCCTGAAGGTACGACCGGCTATGGTAAACCTGAAGGTTGGAAAACGCATTTTATTTTTGGAACAGCTTATTAACAATTAATTCATAGACAATGTAACGGAGGAAAAGTGAAAAAAGTAGTGTTTATCATTCTCGGATTACTGCTAATGGTCGGAATCACTGATTATGCACAGGCACAAATAAAAATCGGTTATGTCAATTCTGACCGAATCCTGAGTGAATTTGACGAAGCCCTCGAGGCCCAGAGCAAACTGGATATAGAAGCCAGAAAACTCGAAGATCAGTATCGCGGCATGCTTGCCAAACTGGACAGTTTACAGAAGGATTACGAGCGTCAGAAAATGATGATGAGCGAAACACGACGCAAGACCAAAGAGACCGAAATTGCCCAACTGCAGGAATCAATCCAAAAATTTCAGGTCGAAAAACTCGGTCCGGAGGGCGAGATTTATAAGAAGCAGGCTGAACTGGTAACCCCGGTTCTGGAAAAAGTGAAAACAGTCATTGCCAAGGTGGGCAAAGACAACAAGTATGACTATATCTTTGATACGGTCGCCGGCAATATCTTATATGCAGAACCTGCTCACGATGTGACCGATAAAGTCATTTATGAGTTAAAACGCACCAAATAAATATGCAATTGACCCTGGGGCAGATTGCCCGGTTAATCGACGGCACGGTCAAAGGCGACGAAAGTGTCCTGATCGATGACGTCGCCGAAATTCAGAATGCCAAAAGCGGCGCAATCACCTTTTTAGCTAACCCGAAGTATGCAAAATATTTGGCGACTACCGCGGCAACAGCTGTGATTGTAGAAGAAAATTGCGCCAGCGATTTTCCGAATTTGATCCTGGTGAAAAATCCCAATCTGGCTTTTTCAATTATCCTGGCTCATTTTCGTCCGGAACTGCCGCCACCGGTACCCGGAATCCATCCAACAGCCGTTGTTGCCAGCGCCGCCCGGATCGGCGCTAAAGTGTATATCGGACCTTATGTCGTAGTTGAATCAGGGGCTCGAATCGAAGACAACGTTACGATTCTGGCGCACTGCTATATTGGTCAGTTGGCCAGGATCGGTCGCGGTACGATGATTTATCCGAATGTCAGCATTTATCATAAATGTATCGTCGGGAAGAATGTGCGCATCCACGCCGGAGCTGTGATTGGCAGTGACGGATTCGGTTTTGTCAGAGTGCCGCATGGAATTGAAAAAATACCCCAGGCCGGGAGAGTCGTCATTCACGACGAGGTTGAAATCGGCGCCAATACGACGATTGACCGCGGGACGATCGGTGATACGATTATCGGACGCGGCACCAAACTCGATAATCTGGTGCAGATCGCTCATAATGTCCGCATTGGTGAATATTGTTTCTTCGCGGCTGAGTCGGGAGTTGCCGGCAGTACCACCATCGAAGACGGAGTCAGTGTCGGTGGACAGGTTGGTATCGCCGGTCATTTACATATCGGAGCCGGCGTAATGATAGCGGCTCAATCGGGCCTAACCAAGGATGTTCCGGCCGGCATGTTTGTTCTCGGTTCACCGGCTCAGGAGCGCCTGAAAGCCGCCCAGGAATTTGCTCATATCCGCTCTTTACCCGAACTTAAAGAGCGCCTTAAAAAACTTGAGATGGAAGTTCAAATGATCAAAGAAGAGGAATAAAAATGTCGCGTAATCAGCGAACTATAAAAAAAGAGGTTTCGATTTCCGGTATCGGCCTGCATACCGGTGTTAAAAGTACCGTTACTTTTAAACCAGCGCCTGAAAATTACTGGATCAGATTCGTACGCACGGATATCAAAAATTGTCCCGAAATGATCGCCGATATCAATCATGTCATGGATATTTCCCGGGGTACTACTCTTGCTCAGGATGGCATCCAGATTCATACCGTAGAGCATGTTCTGGCGGCGGTAGCCGGTCTGGGAATCGACAATATCATTATTGAAGTCAATAACATCGAACCGCCGGTCTGCGATGGGAGTGCCATAGAATTCGTGCGGGTATTGAAACAGGCTGAGATTATTGAACAGGAAGCCGAGCAGGAAATCCTGGTAATTGATAAAATCCTGACCTACACCGATCCGAAAAATCACGTCGATATTCACATTATGCCGGCGGATAGTTTTCAAATCACTTTTCTGATCGATTATAATAAAATTCCAGCCATTGGTACTCAATATTCAACGACGTATTCATTAGCCGAAGAGTTCGAGACCGATTATGCCGCGGCGCGCACTTTCTGTACTCTCAGTGAGATCGAAGGTCTCAAGAACCGCGGATTGATCAAGGGTGGCAATGTCAACAATGCCGTGGTTTTCATCGATCGGCATATCGAACAGAGTGAAGTCGAACGCATTCGTGAATTGTTCGGAATTTCCAGCGATATATCCATCGGTCAACGCGGCACGTTGAACGGCGTGGAATTGCGTTATTATAATGAAGCCGTGCGGCATAAAGTCGTCGATTTAATCGGTGACTTTGCCCTGCTGGGCGTTCCGATTCAGGGACACGTCATAGCCGCACGGAGCGGTCATGCCCACAATGTCAATTTCGTCAGGAAAATCCGTAAAGAATATGAAAAGGTGCTGATCAGTAAAAAATATCAGAGAGGCAAGGTCAAAGGCGCCTTACTCGATATCAGTGGCATCGAACGTATCCTGCCGCATCGCTATCCGTTTCTGATGGTTGATAAAGTACTCGATATGGTGCCCGGCGAGTCGGTTACCGCTATTAAAAATGTCACCGTCAATGAACCATTTTTCCAGGGACATTTTCCAGTCCGGCGGGTGATGCCGGGGGTTTTGGTACTGGAGTCTCTTGCTCAAGCCGGCGGATTGATGCTTTTAAATACGATTGAACATCCCGAAAAAGTCCTGGTTTATTTCACTGGATTGGATGAGGTCAGATTTCGCAAACCGGTTATTCCGGGCGATCAGATCCGTCTCGAAGTCCAGATGATTCAGTTTCGTATGTCTATGTGTAAAATGCGCGCCGTTGCGTATGTAAATGGCGAGGTCGTTGTCGAAGCGAACATGATGGCTTCGCTGGTGGATTTATAAAATATGAGACAGATTCATCCAACTGCCATAGTCGACCCAACCGCCCGCATCGATGAAAATGTGACCATTGGGGCTTATAGTATTATCAGCGATAATGTCGAGATCGGAGACGGTTGCTGGATCGGAAATCAGGTCATGATTTTACCGGGCGCCCGGATCGGTCGCGAATGCAAAATCTTTCACCATGCCGTCATTGCGGAAATTCCCCAGGATCTGAAATTCGCCGGCGAAGAAACCACTGCCGAAATCGGTAACCGCACCGTTATCCGTGAATTTGTTACAATCAACCGTGGTACCTCGCAACATTGGAAAACTATCATCGGTTCCGATTGTCTTTTAATGGCCTATGTCCATGTCGCCCACGACTGTATCATCGGTAATCATGTCATCATGGCCAATGCGGTCAATTTAGCCGGTCACGTCGAGATTGAGGACTGGGTCATCATGGGCGGAATGGTAGGCGTCCAACAATTTAGCAGAATCGGACAACATTCCATTGTTGGCGGACAATACCGCGTACCCAAAGATGTGCCGCCGTATATCATGGCGGCTCGCGAACCGCTTTCTTTTGAAGGTTTAAATCGGGTTGGCTTGAAACGCCGCAATTTTCCGCCGGAAACCATTCTTACTCTGAAAAGAGCCTATAATCTGATCTACCACTCCAAATACAATGTATCCGATGCCATCCGAAAAATTGAAGAGACTCCGGAACTAATGATCCCGGAAGTCGTCAATGTCATTGAATTCATCAAAAAAAGCTCACGTGGTATCATTTAGTATTGAATATTCAGAAATTGCGAAATCTGAAATATTTACCGGTAATCGGTTTATGCCTGACCAGTACAAACTTAATGGCCGGTGAACTGGATCTGACGCCTATAGCTAAATACCAGGTTCGCGACAGATTAGAGACTGTATTGCCAAAAATATGTGCCGGACTGGAAATCCCGGCCCTGACACTAAGCCGTCCTGCCAATTCTAATATACAGTTTAACGTTCGTTACCATCTTCCGGATTTGGAGGCTATTCAATCCGATCAGCCGGGTCTGCCGACCTTTAGCATGGCGTTCAGAGCCACTCCGAATATCACCCTGGCGGGACAACTCGGCAGTGGTCGCTGGCAGGATGAAAGTCTGAATTCCTCAGGACTATTTATCGCCTATTTCTGGCGTAATTCAACTAGACCGGATCAGATTATTTGCGGGATTACTCATGTCAACGGTCCAAATGATTTTCATTTTCGGGATATCTCTTTAGGTTATTTGAAAATAATTCCATTCAGGCAATGGAATTTTTCCATCGCGGCGACTTTGCACACTACCCGGATTGGGATTCACGTGACCGATTCTGCTAATTCAGATGATAATTATAAAACCATTAAGAAAGTCGAATTTGGTTTAATGAACATAAGTCTGGATCGCAAGATTGGCGAACATTTTAAAATCGGCACAATCTGTACATTTAACTCCAGGAATTTTAGGGGAGGACTGGCATTTGGGGGATATTTTTAAATGTTTTTAGGTGCGAAAAAAAGAACTCTTTCAGTGCTGGGCTCAACCGGTTCGATTGGCGTTAATGCTCTGAATGTCATCTCGGTCTGCCCGGACAGGTTCACAGTACGATACCTGACTGCCGGTCGTAATGCGACTTTACTAATAGAGCAAGCCCGCCAATACCGTCCGCAAGCGGTTGCTATTGCAGATGAGTCACAGTATCGGATGTTGAAAGAAAACCTGTCTGGTCAGGATATTGAAATATTGGCCGGCAAGCAGGCGATTATCGAATTAGCCTCACGCGGCGACGTCGATCTGGTGATAAATGCAATTGTCGGAATGGCTGGTCTGGAACCGACTTATCGGGCTTTCCGCGCTGGTCGCGATGTTGCCCTTTCCAATAAGGAATCGCTGGTCATGGCTGGCGAAATCATTATGAACCTGGTTAAGGATAAAGGGCTGAATCTTTACCCGATCGATAGCGAACACAGTGCCATTTGGCAATGCCTGGTTGGTGAAGACCAAAAAAATATCAAACGCCTGATCCTGACCGGTTCAGGGGGTCCGTTTCGTACCCGTCCACTCGCGGAATTTGACAAAATTACTCCGGCTGAGGCTCTCCGCCATCCAACCTGGACTATGGGCAAGAAAATCACGATTGATTCGGCGACGATGATGAACAAAGGTCTCGAAGTCATTGAGGCTTATTGGTTGTTTGGCGTCAGACCGGAGCAGATCGAGGTCTTGATCCATCCGCAGTCGATCATTCATTCGATGGTAGAATTCTGCGACGGCTCAATTAAAGCCCAAATGGGATTACCGGATATGCGTTTGCCGATTCAATATGCCATCGGTTATCCCGAACGCTTACCGAAAGCCTGGGAAAGTGTCGATTGGGCGAAGATCGGTCATTTGACTTTTGAGAATCCGGAACCGGTGAAATTTCCAGCCTTGCGGATCGCCAATGAAGCCTTGCGGTGCGGCGGTACGGCTCCGGCGCTCATGAATGTAGTCAATGAGCTGGCGGTTTATGCTTTTCTGGAAAATCGGATAACATTTCCGCAAATAACGGGAATGATTGAAACCGCGTTGAGTAAAATTCCGATTATTAATAAACCGAGTTTGGAAGATATTTTGAACGTTGAACCAGTGGCGCGGGAATTCATGGCCAGTATAATCGACAATGAAAGGAAATAATAGATGTTATTGACAATTGTAGCGATATTGATCGTGATTGGCGGAGTGGTGATGGCCCATGAGCTGGGGCATTTTGTCTTTGCTAAATTAACCGGTATGCGGGTGGAAGCCTTTTCAATCGGCTTCCCGCCGAAAATCATTAGTAAGAAAATTGGTGAGACTGACTATCGTCTTTCGGCGATTCCGCTTGGAGGTTATGTCAAAGTATCCGGGGTAATCGACGAAAGTATGGATACCGAAGGGGCTGAAAGTAACGAACCTTGGACATTCGCCGCCAAAAATACCTGGCAAAAACTGCTTTTTATCTCCGGCGGAGTGATTTTCAATATAATATTTGCGATTGCGATTTTCAGCGGATTGACTAAGCATGCCGGAATTTACGAGCCGAACAATCAGCCGGTTGTGGAGAGTGTTGTCCCCGGTTTTCCGGCTGACTCGCTGGGTATCCGGGCTGGAGCCAGGATTCTGGCAATCAATGGTACGAGCGTAGATTCCTGGAATAGCATGACTGAATTAATTCACAGTCATCCGCACGATTCGCTCACGGTGAGATGGCAGAGCGCCGGCACAATCCAGGAAAAGAAACTCAGACCGTTCACTAATAAAGTTTTAAAAGGTTCGAAATTAGTTGAAGTCGGTTTGATCGGCGTCAGTCCGGCTATGAACCATCGCCCGGCTAAATTTTTTGAATCAATCGGCAGTGGCGCTAAGAATACCTGGTATTGGTTCAAAATCACGGTCATTTCGCTGAAAATGCTCATCACCGGCGAAGAATCCCTTAAAAATATCGGCGGACCGATTTTCATTGCCAAATTAGCCGGCGAATCGGCTAAATCCGGCTTCGGTTCGATCCTGGGTCTGATGGCGATTATCAGCGTCAATCTGGCGCTTATCAATATTCTGCCGGTGCCGGCTTTCGATGGCGGACATATTATCATTATTCTGATCGAAGCTATCAAACGCCGGCCGCTTTCGTTGAATGCTAAAGTACGCATCCAGCAGATCGGTCTGGCTATAATCGTCCTTTTGACGGTAATGGTTTTGTTTAACGACATTTCCCGTCTTTTCAAGTGGTAAATCCGAAAGAACGCCGTGACTGGTGGAGTAACGAAACTCTGTCCGCACATTATTCTCGAAGGCACGCGCCTAACTCATAAGACCGATATCGCTTTTGCACTGAACGAACATCCGCGCGTTGTCGGTCCGCGCAAATACCGTTACCATTCACCGATCATCTCCGGAGAGTGGTGCGCTTTTACCAATTATCCCTGGGGACGCAGTTTGATCAATTTCGAACCGCAGGAAGAATCTCTAGCTATCGAAACCTACCAGACCTGGATGCGCCTATTCGAACTGCAACGTTATTATTCCTGGATTATCGATCGCTTTCATATCTCAACCCAGGTTTATCAGTTAATCACTTACCGTAAACTCTACGATTTCGGCTGGCTTGAGGAACGCCTCGCGGCTCTCGATTACCGGCTGATTTTCTGTGTGCGTCAACCAGAATCGTTTGCCGCCGCCCGCGCCGAGCGGATTAAAGTCTCCGGTAAACCCTCGCAATATGACGACCTGGAGATTTTTATAAATGAACAACGCCTCATGCGGCGTTTTGTCAGAGATTCAAAACTAAAAAGTCTCGAAATCGATGTATCGGATGATAATGTGGAAAATGCGGTCGAAAAAATCGCCGCTTGGCTGGAACAAACTAACGGACTGATCGCGAAGTAAAATTACACGGTTTACCAATTTAAAATTCTTATGAAGAAACTGACCGGCTGGCAGCAATCTGTCTCTCACATCTTCAGTAAAAAATTTTCAAAAGCTGAAAATATTCTGAAAGATAAGCACAATTGCCGTTGGATTTCCGACTGAGGATTATTATTTTGCATTCAATTTTAATTAAATAAATTAAAACTGAAAAATCAGGAGGTAATAATATGAAAAGAGT